>JBFRWG010000177.1:0-6108 GCA_051439445.1 Crocosphaera sp. | reverse complement strand
TAACGCCTTTGTCAAATACTATTTTGGGTGTTTTGGCGGTAATTGTTTCTAATTTATTGTTGTTTAAAGTAACATTAAAAACCAGCTTTGTTGGGTGGTTATTGTCGGGGTCAACGGCCGTTGACCCCTACTTGATGGATAGTGCAGATACACCGCTCTTAGGCCCACCGAACCCGTCTTAATATTTTGTTGATAAACAGTCTCTAAAACCTAGGTTGTTAATATTTGGTGTAGGGGCTTAATATTATTAAGCCCCTACGGACTTCTGACCGAAAAAAGGGTTTCAAGTCTCCCCTTTCAACGGGATAAAAAGCGGTCGAGGGATGGCAAGTAGAGCGCGCCATATCCAATGGACCAAGAGAAGAAAAATCTTCCTTGTTTCAAGCATCTATCTCAAGTTAGAGGTAATATGAAATCCTGTTGAATACCATACGTTAAGATGAGGTGAGCAGAGGAAGCAGAGGAAGATGGATTTACTAGAGGAATTTTAACGTTTACTGATTAAGCGGATTTAATATAATTCTAAATTTGCGCATTCTCATTGACTTCGTTAAGGGTGGAAACAATTTTTTCTCTAGAACAGGAACAAAAATAATCATGCCTAAGTCGAGAGGGACATTACTGATAACTTATGCTTACCGTTCACTGGTTTTCTAGTATAAATTGATTAATATCGCTAGACTTACTCAAAGAAACGTAATAAAATCCGTTCGATCCTCCGTGGATCAATAAGTCATAGTAGTCTTCATATAATAAGGGGCGTAAACAAACGTGGGTATTTTTAATCGTTTTTCTCTCTCAAGGGACATGGGTATCGATTTAGGGACGGCTAACACCCTAGTCTATGTATCCGGTAAAGGTATTGTACTCGAAGAGCCATCCGTTGTCGCCATCGATCAGGAGAGAAAAATTCCTTTAGCCGTTGGGGAAGAGGCCAAGAAAATGTTAGGGCGAACCCCTGGTAACGTGGTGGCCTTGCGTCCATTAAGGGATGGAGTGATCGCTGACTTTTTAAGTGCCATGATCATGCTCAAAGAGTTCATCCAGCGAGCGCACGAAGGGAGTCCTTTAGGAAATCCTCGCATGGTGATTGGTATTCCCAGTGGTATTACAGAAGTGGAAAGACGGGCTGTTATTGACGCAGCCAGAGAAGCCGGAGCGAGGGATGTAGGATTAATCGAAGAACCAGTTGCTGCTGCTTTGGGGGCAGGTTTACCGGTCACAGAAGCCACCGGAAACATGATTGTAGACATTGGAGGAGGAACCACCGAAGTAGCGGTGTTAAGTTTACAGGGACGAGTTTTAAGCGAGTCGGTTCGGGTAGCAGGAGACGAGTTAACCGACTCTATCATCCAATACATGAAAAAAGTCCACAATATGGTCATTGGGGAACGAACCGCCGAGGAAATCAAAATTCGCTTGGCTTCTGCCTATCCCATGCGTCATGAACAAGAACCGACCATGGAAGTACGGGGCTTACATTTAATGTCAGGGTTGCCTCGTACCGTCACCATTAAAGGAGAAGAAATACGGGAAAGTATGGCTGAACCCTTGGCCGTCATTGTGGATGCCATTAAACGGACATTGGAGCGCACTCCCCCAGAATTAGCGGCCGATATTATTGATCGCGGCATCATGTTAGCAGGAGGTGGCGCATTATTACGGGGGATTGATACCTTACTTTCCCATGAAACTGGCATTGTCACCCATATCGCCGAAGATCCCTTACGCTGTGTGGTCAAGGGAACCGGAGAAGTCTTGAAAAACCCCACGGTGTTAGATCGGGTGATGAGTCAAAGTTCTCAAATGGTGTAAACAGCAGAAAACAAAGCAGACAATGTTGATAGTACGTCGTTGGTATGCTCGATATGGCTCTAAACTGGTCTGGGCAGCAGTTGCTTTAGGAATTGGTTGGTTTTTGCGGCAAACCCAAGGGGCCCCAATTTTAGAACTGTATTATTGGGTCAGTCGCCCGTTACAGTCAGAGTCCCCTGAACTCTTACAAAAGCGACTGACCAACGCACGTATTACAGAACTTCAGCAGCGTGTGGTGGAGTTGGAGCGGAAAAATGAGCAGTTACAGAAATTATTAGGTTACTTCAAAGAACAAGAACAGGATGTGATTGTGGCTCCTCTTATTGGCCGTAGTGCCGATGATTGGTGGAAACAGGTCATTTTAGGCCGTGGGAGTCAAGATGGCATCAAAGAGGGTTTTGTGGTGACCGGTATTGGTGGTTTGATTGGTCGTATTGTTGATGTTACCCCCCACACCAGTCGGGTTTTATTAGTGAGTGATCCCACCAGTCGGGTGGGGGCCCGTATTAGTCGCACCGGAACTATGGGGGTGATTATTGGGGGAAGTTCTCGCATTGCAGTGATGCGTTTTTTTGAGAAAGTGCCTAAAGTGAGTCCTGGGGATACCATTACCACCTCTCCGGTGAGTCGTCTCTTTCCCGATGGTTTACCTGTTGGCCGCATTCAATCAGTGGATTTAGAAAAAGGTCCGGCACCCGAAGCAACGGTTTTATTGACCGCCCCCATTAATGATTTAGAATGGGCTGTCATCCATCCTTATACCAGTCAATAGTCTTGAGAATTATGAATTTTTGGAGACGGTATTCATTTCTTAATAAACTGATTATTGTGGGTTCGGTGACGTTATGTTTATTATTGTCTCTGACTCGTCTTCCTGGGATGGAGTTATTGGGGATTGGTACCAATTGGATTTTAATTTGGGTGGTGATTTGGAGTATCAAACGTACCGCTTTTCAAGGGGCGATCGCAGGATTAGTTCTGGGGTTAATTCAAGATGGGTTAACGGGGGCCTATCCGTCTCATGTTTTTAGTTTGGTTTTGGTGGGAATATTGACGGCCCGTCTGCAAAAACATAAGTATATTCAAGAAGATTTTATTTCTGTTGCTTTGATTGTTTTTGCTATGGTAATTGTCTCTGAAACCATAACATCTATACAGTATATTGTGGGAGGGATTGCTTCTTTTGAGGATATCTGGCAAGATTATCAACAATTGGTTTTATCTTCAGCTATCTTAAGTAGTTTGTGGGCTCCCGTTTTATATTATCCCCTAAATTCTTGGTGGGGTAAAAAATCTCATAACAAGGTTAAAGTTAATTAAACTCTATTCAATTTACAAAAAATTCATGAAAGATTCTTTAAAAAAAATTGGTATCTCACTGATTATCCTATCCTTGATTTATGGAGCATTTATTCTCACTTTTGTGGTGGTTAACTTTACCAACTACAGTGGGGATCAAATTAATGATGCTTATCGTGTTATGGGTATTTGGGAAGGGGTTTGGCCGACTTTAGGCCCTGGGCCTGCTGCTTGGTCCGGATTGGTGGGAGATGTTTATTTACCTCCTCTTTATTATTATTTGGTCTTTCCTGGTACTATAATAACCCCCGATTTGTCGGCTCAAGCGATTTCTAATGCTGTCCTTACTTTTTTGACCATTCCTTTATTAAGTTTTACCATCTATCGCTTACTACAAGGTGTGGATGAGCATAAACGTTTTTTCCTATCTGCCTTATCAGGATTTTGGTATATTTTATTATTCAGGAATCTTATTTTAAGCACAGGGGATAGTTTAGGGGGGAATCCTGTGTCGATTCCATTTTTTTTACTTTGTTTTATTGTGCTTTATGATTTTCAACTTAATGCCAAACTTTCACCTTTATTAGAGATAGGATGCTGGGTGAGTTATGGCTTGGTTATTGCTATTATTACTAATCTACATTTTTCGGCTTTATATGTGATGCCAGTGGTATCAATTATGAGTTTTATTTACTACATTTTACGAGACCCAAAAAGTAAAAAAAGATGGATTTTACCGAGTATAGCACTCACCACAACTTTCTTAAGTTTAACTCCTTATTGGATCGGTGAAATGGGACGAAACTGGGTGAATACACAACGTATTATTCAACTGGTTTTTGACTCTAGTATGGAAGACGACCGTAAAGTTTCTTTATTACAAAGAGGTCAAGCTATTTTTTCGGGTTATATTGATTTAGGTCAAGGGGTTTATTTTATTGGTCATTCCGAAAAAAGTTTGTTAATTTCTTTAGTATTTTTATTGGTTGTATTGGTAGTCGCTATTTATAAATTTAAGGGTAATAAAACAATTTTTGGTGGCTTATTTGTTACTTGGGGTATTTTTTTATTGGCTTATTCTTCAACGGATTTAGAAAAAACTTATAATCCTGTATTTTATAAAATTTTGATTTATTTGGCTCCTATTTTTTTGACGATATGTAGTTTAGCTTATCTGGACTTATCAAAAAAGTTGGACAAGCTTTTAATTGGCTTTATTATTGCTGGTATAACTGTTTCTATGATCATTAATATTAAATACCATGCTACTTATATTAGTAGTCGTGGAGGAATGCCTAGAGTTCCTAATACTTATGATATTAGTCAAGCTCTTGAAAAAATTCCGCCTCAATCAACTGTTTGTCATCCTCAAGAACATTATAGAAATATCCGTAACCAAGAATACATTAATCGCTATATTAATCAACAAGCGTTAACCTTTGTCGCTGAGTGTGAACCTGATTTTTATTTGCTTTATCCTAAATATATTTCTTTAGGAGATTATCGACTCCATCCCTCTAAGCCTCTCTCTGAGGATTTTAGAAATTTTGACCATGAATACGAGTTATTTGAGGAAACACCTTTATTCTATATTTACCAAGTCAAATAATTAGTAATTATTGAGTTTCTTCCACTGCAAACTCCTGATACCCCTGAGATTCAATGGTTTTTACTGTCACATCCCTTACCTTAGCACTTCTAGGCCCTTGATGACACCATTGCACCATTTGCTTAACCAGGGGTTCTTTCCCCTCAAAAATCGCTTCTACACGACTATCTCGAAGATTTCTGACCCATCCTTTAATTCCCAGTTTTTGCGCCTCCTGAACCGTAGAATAGCGGTATCCGACCCCTTGAACGATTCCAGTAATTAAAACGTGAACACAAATAATATCAGAATTGACCATTTTTTTAGATATTTCCTAAAGCATCCATCACCTGTTTTAATTGACGGTGACGATCTGAATAACTTCTCAATATTTCTAAAGCAAACATTGGTGTTTGTTGCACTGCAAATAAGAAATGTTCCCGATCTAAAATAGCCAGTTTACAGTCAATTTTAGCCTTAGCAGTGGAGGCCCTTAAATAATCTTCATGAACTAACGCCCCTTGTCCAAAAACATCCCCTTTTTTAATAACTTCAATGACTTTACCATTAATATACATTTCCACTTCTCCTTCAATGATGCCATACATCACTGTTCCTTTGTCTCCATTATTAAAAATAACCTCTCCTTCAGCAAAAGTTATGTCGGGTTGAGACTGAAAAATTTTAATGGTTTCAACGGGGCTTAACATCGGGTTAACTCCTGAAAAAATTACGGTTAAAATTTAAAAATACTCACTGGAAAACCAGGGTGAAAAGTGACTTGACTTTAACATAGATTCTTCTATTACAACTGGGGGGCAAAGTGTTATAAAATTCTAAAATAGTTGAGAATTAACATTAAGTTTTGCCCACCCTGAAGAGGATGACTCAGAAAAGATCGGTTTACTTTTTATTATTAAACTCAGCGATCATTTTTTCTGTATGTAAAACTGTATCAACAGTGGAAATGGCGTTATTAAGAACATGAAAGAAAGTAATTTTTTCTTCTATGTCACGCATTTGTTTGTGCAACTCCTCAACTTTTGCCTCATCAGTGGTTGCTTCTAGTTGACTGACTACATTACCTTTAGCAATTTTATAATAAGACTGTAAATCACGAAAATGATTGTGCATTTCTGTGGCAATAGATAGTACAGAATGTTCTTTAATGGCAAATTCTGGTTTTTTATTTTCCATATTGATTGCTTTAACGATACAGTAAATTTTTCTTGACGATCCTAACCTATTTAGGTGCTGGGTAAGGCCCGTAACTCATCGCTTAAGTGAGAGCGATCGCCAATAAAATGAACAAGTGGCCCACTGTCCGTTAATTCTACCAAACTAAGGGCAGCAACGGGCATTAAAAAGCGATCGCGGTAATATTTAATATCAATACCCAGTAGTCC
>JBFRWG010000176.1:0-23176 GCA_051439445.1 Crocosphaera sp. | reverse complement strand
TCGGCTATGCTCCATCTATATTGGTAAGTATCTGTCAAGCAGTAAAAAATAGACAATTAAAACCTGCTTTAGTTATTGGGATGCCCGTTGGCTTTAGTCATGCTCCTGCTGCTAAACGCTTGCTAATCGATTCTGACGTACCTTTTATTACTATTTCAGGAACTTTTGGGGGCGGATTATTAGCAGGAACGGCATTAAATGCGCTCGCTCAATCTACAATTGAAAAGCCAGATTGCCACTGTTACTTAGGCGTTGCTGAATGAAAAGTTGATCTTAGTCTCAAGTTTCTTCTTCTTTTATTAACCTTATTTGTCAAATTTAGTGGTTAATCAAGACGCTCACACTCATCTACACTTTCATAAACCTTAAGAGATTTCACCTAAATTTCACCTAACCTATGACAGACTATTAAAAACTTTGGATCAACCCTGCTTGTTGTGAGGAATAATGATGAAATCTCTGTGATTGATGAGTCTTATAAGTATTAGTTTAACCCTTGGTGTGCCTACCATTGTTCATTCCCATGTGGGTCATGGGGATGAGTTTCAAGCGACGGGTGGTATTGAAAGAGTGGAAGTTAACCCAGACAATGATCAAGTGTTGGGTATTGTGGTTACTTCCATTGAACAAAGCGCAACCAATGGGGTAATGATTCCCGTAACAGCCTTAGTTGAAGCAGATGGAAAACAACTGGTTTTTGTCAAATATGAGAATTTTTATGAGCCGGTAGAAGTTACCACAGGGGAAACCCAAGGGGACTTAATTACAATTACTGAAGGGTTATCCCTTGGGGAACAATTGGTGACTCAAGGTAGTTTATCTTTATATGCTGAGTCTCGCAAAACAAAAACGGCGGAAACTGAGGCCACCTCAGACCCTATTACAACATCCCAACCGGATCAAACCCACGCTGAAGCTGATGCTCAAGGTATTCCCCATAGTCATGATAATGCAGGGAATATGGTTAACGAGTCTGAGCAAGCAACGAAAGAAAAATCAGGAGGTTTTCCTCTGATGACGGTGGCTGCTATTGGTGGCGGAGTTGTGGTCTTAGTGGGTGGTGCATTGGCTGTTATGGGTAGCGGTGGCAAACAGGAAAATTCCTGATCGAATAGACGATATGTTGGGCTTAATAATATTAAGCCCCTACATAGTATGCAACGGTAGGGTGGGCAAATAAGAGATTTATATTAACCATTCATAAATGTAAAAAAGTTTGCCCAACCTACAAAACTGTCACTTCATACTAATTTTAAAAATGTTTAATTCAATTCTTAATAAGATTATAAAAAACTCCATTACCCAACGATGGTTAATTGTTATTGGTGCAATTTTAATTACTTTATGGGGCGTTTTTAATATTACCCAAATGCCCTTAGATGTGTTTCCCGAATTTGCTCCCCCACAAGTAGATATTCAGACGGAAGCCCCAGGACTAGCCCCAGAAGAAATAGAAGCACAGATTACTGTCCCCATTGAAAGCACAGTTAATGGCTTACCAAGGGTGACAACAGTTAGATCCTCCTCGAAAGTCGGGTTATCCATGGTACAAGTAGTTTTTGACCAAAATGCAGACATTTATAAAGCTAGGCAAGCAGTCACAGAAAGACTACAACAAATTAGTGGTCAATTCCCAGAAAATGTCCATCGTCCCGAAATTTCGCCCTTAGTTTCGCCATTAGGCACGATTTTACAATACGCCTTCACTGTCAACGGACAAACCTCTTTAATGGAGTTGCGTCGTTTAGTGCAAGGAACTATAAGTAATCAAATTCTCGCTGTTTCAGGGGTTTCTCAAGTGACAGTATATGGAGGGGATGAACGACAAGAACAGGTTTTAGTTGATCCCCAAAAATTGCGATCGCTTAACATCTCCCTCACAGAAGTGACAGAAGCAGCAAAAGAGGCTAATTCTAACGCCCCTGGCGGTTTTCTGATTAGAGGAGGGCAAGAATTATTAATCCGTGGTATCGGACAAGTCAACACCATTGAAGACTTACAAACATCAGTGGTTAAAGTTAAAGATGGTGAACCCATTTTGCTCAAAGATGTGGCAACGGTGAAAACAGGATCAGCATTAAAACGGGGAGATGCGAGTTTTAACGGGCAACCGGCGGTGGTGATGATGATCAATAAACAGCCTGATGTGGATACCCCGACAGTTACATCAGCAGTTGAAAAGGTCATCGATAGTTTAAAGCCTACCTTTCCCGAAGATGTAAAAATTGTCAGAACCTTTCGTCAAGCTAATTTTATTGATGCTGCCATTCGTAATGTCAGTGGTTCTCTTATTCAAGGGATCATTATTGTTTCGCTGATCATGTTGCTATTTTTGATGAACTGGCGCACGGCAATGATCACCCTCAGTGCTATTCCCCTCTCTTTAATCATCGGTTTATTGTTCATGAAAGCCTTTGGTTTGGGCATCAATACCATGACGTTAGGGGGGTTAGTGGTAGCCATTGGTTCGGTGGTTGATGATGCCATTGTTGATATGGAAAATTGTTACCGGGGACTCCGCACAAACCAAGCTAAAAATAACCCAAAACATCCCTTTCAAGTGGTTTATGACACCTCTGTAGAAGTACGTTTAGCGGTCATTTTTTCCACCGTTATTATTATTGTCGTCTTTGCCCCTATTTTTAGTTTAACGGGGGTAGAAGGGCGAATTTTTGCCCCGATGGGATTAGCTTATTTATTCTCTATTGTTGCCTCTACTTTAGTAGCGATGACCCTTTCTCCTGCTTTGTGTGCCATTTTATTAGCTAATCAAACTTTACCCCCAGATGGGACGTTTATTTCTCGTTTAGTAATACGGCTTTATCGTCCTTTACTCAATTTATCCCTCAGATTACCGAAAATTATTCTCTGTTTCGGTTTGGCTGCGTTAATTGCTACCCTTGCCATTGTTCCCAGTTTAGGACGCGTCTTTTTACCAGAGTTTCAAGAAAAATCAATGGTCAACTCAATGGTGTTATTTCCTGGAGTATCTTTAGACATGACCAACCGAGCAGGAATGGCACTCTATAACTCTCTCAAAGATAATCCTTTATATGAGTGGGTACAAGTAAGGGCCGGCCGTGCGCCTGGGGATGCAGATGGGGCAGGAGTCAGTATGGCCCATGTGGATGTAGAATTAAGTGACTTCGCCCTGAAGGACCGTGAAACCAGTGTTAAACAGCTACGGTTCGCGTTCTTAAAGTTGCCTGGGGTGGCTCCTAATATTGGGGGATTTATTTCCCACCGCATGGATGAAGTATTATCGGGGGTTAGAAGTGCGATCGCCATTAAAATTTTTGGACCTGACTTAATCGAACTGCGTCAGGTGGGGGAACAGGTACGAGATGCCATTGAATCCATTGAAGGGGTGGTTGATTTACAGCTTGAACCTCAATTACCGATCCGTCAAGTACAAATACATTATGATCGCACCGCGGCCGCTAATTATGGTTTAACCATGAACGCCATTTCTGAGGTAGTAGAAACAGCATTAAATGGTCAAGTTGTTTCTCAAGTGCCTGATAATCAGCAACTAATTAATATTATTGTTGGTTTGGAACCTTCGGCACGGAATAATTTAGATGCGATTCGTTCTATTCCTATTTCTACCCCAATAGGCGAAATGATTCCCCTAAGTTCTGTGGCTAAGGTAAAGTATGGCATGGGGGCAAATGTGGTTAACCGTGAAGACGTTTCTCGCTTGATTGTGGTGTCTGCTAATGTTGCTGAAAGAGACTTAGGAAGTGTGGTAACAGATATTCAAAAAACCATTGGTCAACAAGTACAGTTACCCAAAGGCTATTTTATTCAATACGGAGGACAATTTGAAGCCGAACAAAATGCTACTAATAATCTTTTGGTATACAGCATTTTAGCGGCCATTATTATTACTATTTTGATGTTCTTTTCTGTTAAATCTTTCCCTGCTACCATCGCTATTATGATTAACTTACCCTTAGCTTTAGTAGGGGGTATTGTATCTATTATTTTCAGTGGTGGAGTGCTTTCTATTGCTTCTTTAATTGGTTTTATTACTCTGTTTGGAGTGGCCGTTCGTAATGGTTTATTATTGGTGGATAATTATAACCAAAAATTTGCTCAAGGAATGCACCTTAAAGATGTCATTGTCAAGGGTTCTCTTGACCGAGTAAATGCTATTTTAATGACTGCCTTAACCTCTGCTTTAGGAATGTTCCCCTTGACGATCGCTTCTGGTGCGGGTAATGAAATTCTACAACCTTTGGCCATTGTGGTGTTGGGGGGGTTATTTACCTCTACGGCCTTAACTTTGTTGGTTATTCCTGCTCTCTATGCTCAATTTGGCAAGTGGTTGATGCCCAAATATCCTCCAGCCAACGAGAAAAAAAATTTTCAGGGGCATAAACAAACCTTTAGTGTCGGTTAAGTTACAAAGTCGGCGGTTCAAGTCCGCCTCCTGGCATTTTTTCATGTCTGTCAAACCTTGTTGTTGCACCACTTTTCTTTGTACTAGGATAGTGGCGATCGCTAGGGATGATATCAAAATTGGTTAAATTTAGTCCTTATAATGAGTATTTATTAGGCTTGTTTAGGGGATTATTTTGTTGATTAGTTATCGTCTGTTCAAAAGCGTAGAACCTGCAACAGAAACCCCCACCGTGGTAAGAAGAATATATCTTTAGCCAGCTATAATTAGGGAACACAGTAGAAATCAAAAAACTAGGGGATCAGCCGTTCGTTTTTCTTAGTCATTAGTAAACATTCCAACAGTAGAACAATCAATTCGCTCAGGATTGTCAATAAAAGGGTTTCTGGTTCCTTGTATTCGTTCAATGTCGTCGTTACGTCTGCGTTCTTCATCATCTACGGGATCAGCACAATGCCATGCTTTTAATAGGGGTTCTTGTTGTACAGAGGTGGAAAAAGGAGGTTCAATAGAGGCTCCGTATTCAGAGTTCATATAAAATACAGCCCGAGCAATATTACCGCGAGCGGTAGGAGTGGGTTCGACTAACCTTTGGCGATCACGAACTTCAAAATCACATCGGCCTGTTGCACTTCCAGGCAAAATAGCAAAGGGATAATTATTACGATCCCGATTAATATCAGCTAGGGCAGGATAAAGATTATGTAAGTCAGCTTCCATTAGATTAAATCGACGACTGTTACGCCGACAATTTCTGCGAGATTGACCTGCACAACCACCCGCTTCTTTCATCCAAGATGCAGGATAAACGTGTTCGACATTAAATAGGCGGCCTGGACGACGAACAAATTCCTCACAGTAAAGCGTCTCACCTCCATTACGATATAAATCGTCCCAAAAAAATTCATCACGGGCTGTATCATAGTCTGGGATGCGGGTTTGATCGGCTATAGCTAATGGCATAAAAGCGGTTAGCATCACGATGATCACTGAACATAAGGTGAATATCTTTCGAGCCATAGAAGTATCTCCTAGATAAGATGTGTTTTAAAATTCATTTTAGGAGATGAAGTTTATGATTAGGTGAACTATCCCAACTAAACTCCGTTATAGAACTATTAATTAGCCTAATTGCTTACCATAAAGTATTAAATTTGTCAACACTTATCCCTAACAAAAACGCTCCCTATCTCCTCAACCAACAAAGGGTGTAAGAAATAGGGAGCGTTTTAAAAATTATATAAACGGGTCTTCTGATTGAAACCTAACTGCCGGAAGGAACTCCAGCCTTAGTTAGATCCAGGGGGACTTAACTTCTAGAGAACAGCCCCGGCACACAGCCGGCTAACTTCAATCAGGAGACCCATGGTTTTACTACTACTATCTGTCATGGGCATCACCTCCTTTATTACCTAAACGGTTATTTACTTTAACTTAACTGGTATTAGTGTAGCGCAAGGTTCCCAGAAAAATCAAGGGCATGACGCAAAAATTTTTCAGGAATTTGGGGACAGCCGCCAAAATGCAGATGAAGATAGGAAGCATGGAGGTGGTAACAATGCCATCCTTCCCCATAAATAGGACTATTTGTCTGCCAACTAGATAGTTCCCATAGAGGTTGAGAAGGGGTAAGGGTCAACTGGGAACGATGAAACTCATGACCCCAAACCCTATCCCCTCGACGAAGGAGAAGACTAGAATGAGTTGCGATCGCCTGACGATAGCCTAAGGTCAAGGTGTCTCCCATCATTGCGGTTGTTGGCAAAACCCCCACCATAGGCCAAGACTGTTGCTCAAAATCAATCAGATAGTCACACAGATAGATTAACCCGCCACATTCAGCATAGGTAGGCATTCCTTGCATAATTGCTCTTTTGACAGCGTTTAAAGCAGATTTATTGTTAGATAACGTTTCCGCAAACATTTCAGGAAACCCACCCCCCAAATACAATCCCGCAGTATCTTGGGGTAACCCTTTATCTTCTAGGGGACTCCAGTAGATTAATTTTGCCCCTAAACCCTCTAAAATATCGAGATTATCACGGTAGTAGAAATTAAACGCTTTATCAGATGCGATCGCTATTTTAATCGATGAGGAGACAGGGGGATGGGGGGATGGGGTGATGAGGTGACGGGGGGATGGGGTAAGATAGGGCAAAAGCTGTTCCCAGTTGAAACAAGTTTCAGCTACATGAGTTAATTGAGCTAAAAAAGTATCCATTTGGGGGAGTTCTTGGGTGGGAACTAGACCTAAATGACGATCAGGAAGCTTTAAATTATCTTGACGACGAATAACTCCTAAAATAGGTATATTGATCGAATTTAAAGCCGTTTTTAACAAAGTAAGATGGCGATCGCTGGCCACACGATTTAAAATCACCCCAATTATATTTATATTAGGGTCAAGAGAACGATAACCGTGGGCGATCGCTGCAACTGATCCCGATAAACGACTACAATCAATAACTAAGAGGACCGGAATGTTTAAAAGTCGAGCAATATGTGCTGTACTTCCATAATCTTGACAGAAACTTGCGCTTTCTTCTCCTGACTCCTGACTCCTGACTCCTGTAAAGGAACCCCATCAAACAAACCCATCACCCCTTCTATCACAACATAATCCACCCCTTGAGACTGTTGAGAAAAACAAGTTTTAACATAAGTTGGGGAGGTGAGGAGGGGATCTAAATTACGACAAGGACGACCAGTAATATAAGTATGAAACATGGGATCAATATAGTCAGGCCCTACTTTAAAAGATTGAACCATTGCTCCTTTTTGACGTAAAAAGGAGAGTATAGCTAGAGTAATAGTGGTTTTCCCTGTTCCACTGCGATCGCCAGCAATAATTAAGCTCACAATAATTAAATATTTGATAATAATAAACAGTCCCAAACCAAACGAGGTTGAACGTAACTCAGCAGTTGTTTTTTAGCAGCTTCCAAATTCTCTAATAAGGTTTTATTTTGAAACTTTTGCCAATAAGAATACTGTAAGTAATTCATCAACCATAATTGTGCCGTATTATCTAATTCTGTTGTAATATTTTTAGCTAATTCTAAAGCATCTAAAGGATTTTGAGGCAATTTTTTTAACGTTTGTCGTACTTCAAAAGGGATAGCTTGTAGCTGTTTCCAAGCAGCTATTGCTTCTCCTGGACTGCCTTGACTCAAACCAATAATCTCTTCTAGCTCCAGAATTTCTTCATAACCTAATCGACCTAAAACCGTTGTCAAATCATGATCAGATAGACGATAAAAAGGAATTTTTTGACAGCGAGATACTAAAGTGGGTAACAAAGAATCAACAGTAGGAGCAATTAAAATTAAGGTTGCTTGTCCGGGTTCTTCTAAGGTTTTTAATAACCCATTAGCGGCCGCTTCTGTCATAGTTTCGGCTGCTTCTATAATAACCACGCATCGAGAACCTTCTAAAGGAGGACGACTCAAAAATTGAGTAATATCTCGAATCTGTTCAATGCGAACTTGGGGAAGGGTTTTCCGTTTTAAACCACTTTGTTGAGCTTCTTTTTGGGTTAATAATTGTCCTTGATGCTGATAAGTGGGTTCTACCCAGAATAGATCAGGATGATTTCTGTCAAGTACCCGTTTTCTCAGGGTTGCTTGTTTCTCTGGGGATAAATGTAACGATAAAAGCAACTCCGCGAAACATTTAGCTCCCAAGGCCCGTCCTACTCCGTGAGGGCCAGCAAAAAGATAGGCCGGCGCAATGCGGTTAAGGGCGATCGCCTGTTGTAATAAAGCCACACCAGAGGGTTGTCCTATCAGTTGTCGAAAATGATTTCTTTTCATAACATGGCCGCCGTTTAGTTAAACAGAATATTTATAGGAATAACATCTATGGCTCGTTATACGTCTTCTTTCGTGGTCAATGCTAGTTTACAAGAAGTCCCTGATCTCTTGAGTCAAATTTTAGAATCCTGTAATTTTGGGGTAGTTTATCAAGCCACTGATTATTTAATGGCCAAAGAACCCCCCGGACAGGTTTCCTTGTCTCAGTTGGTTAGTGTCGAAGTGTTAATTGAAAGCACTTTAGCCAAAGAGCATGAGGTTCCTGTTACCTTTGTGGTCAAAAATGATGAATTACCCTTAAACCCTAATAATCATTGTCACCAAAGGTTTCAGGAGTTACAAACTTCCCTCAATCAGAGCAAAGATTTGTCTTCTACCACAGTCGTTCCTCGTTAATCATATTCCTTGGTGTCGTCATCGTAGTCCATCATAGCGGGATCGATGAGGGTAATATCAAAAGGATCATTACTGGGTAATGTGGGAAACTTATCTCGTTGACGATATTGATAGATAGCAAAAACCTGGGGGCCAAAGACAATCTCGTCCCCATCTTGGAGATCGTGGGAAGCTTCTTTGACCTGATTAATCAACAGTCCATTAACACTGCGCTTTCCTTCTGCATCTCCATCTACAATACGATAATAACTCGATCCGTCTTCTCGAATGCGCCGATAAACTGTGGCATGATGGCGGGAGACGAACTGAGAACGTAGACGAATATCACACTCCTGCGATCGCCCCATGCTATAGCTGGGTTGTCGTAAGAGAATTTCTTGTCTGCCTTTATCATCCTCGATAATCAAGAAATGTTCTCGTTGAGGGAGTACAGATTTTTCAGCCATCACTAAACCAAGTTTAAATTAAGAGTGCCTTTGATAGTTGTGGGGGAAGGAAGGACAGTTAAAACATCTTCACTGTTTATGTCCAGAACATTATCATGACAAGTTTTCCTTCCCTATCGCCCTTAACGGTGAAACTGATAACGGAGTAGCAACGAGTTGGTCACCACCGTAACAGAACTAAAAGCCATTAAACCCGCAGCAAAAGCAGGATTGAGAATAAAGCCAAGACTGGGCAATAAAATTCCTGCTGCAATAGGTATGGCAAGTGTATTATAACCTAAAGCCCAGAACAGATTTTGACGAATTTTGCGAAAGGTGGCTAAACTTAACTCCATCGCCGTTACCACATCCCAGAGGCGATCGCTCATGAGAACGATATCCGCGGTTTCCATGGCCACTTCAGTTGCGCCTTTTAAGGAAATCCCTAGGGTAGCTTGCGCTAAAGCTGGCCCGTCATTAATACCATCCCCCACCATAGCTACTTTTTGGGTTTTTTCTAGCTCCTCAATCATAGCAGCTTTGCCATTGGGACGAATTTCGGCGAACACTTGCTCAATGCCTAACTGTTTAGCAATGGCCTGGGCAACTTGGGGATGATCCCCTGTTAACAGTATCACCTTTAAGGCTCGTTTTTGTAATTCTGAGACGGTTTTCTTAGCATCAGGTCTTAACTCATCTTTCAGGGCTAAAACTCCCTTGAGCGACCCTTCTAAACCCAGATAAATTACTGTTTTTCCTGCTTGGGTTAACCCATCTATCAAAGGATTGAAGTCTTCCCCAATGGATAATCCTTTTTCTCTCACCCAAGACTCATTACCTAACCAAACGGTTTTTCCTGACACTGTTGCTTGAACTCCCGCTCCCACTTCTGTGTAAAAATTCTCTGCTTTGAGTAAGGGTAAGTCTTTTGTTTTAGCTGCATCAATGAGGGCTAATCCTAGGGGGTGGTTGGTTCCACTTTCGACTGTTGCTGCTAGTTGCAGTAGGGTTTTAGAGTCTAGATCCTCAAGGGGAAGACAGTCTGTTAACGTGGGATGGCCTATGGTAAGGGTTCCGGTTTTATCGAAAACGATGGCATCAACTTGATGAACTTTTTCTAGGACATCTCCCCCTTTAATCAATAACCCTTGTTCTGAACCGATCCCTGTTCCCACTAAAATCGCAGTGGGAGTCGCTAAACCTAATGCACAAGGACAAGCAACCACTAATACGGCGATCGCTAGTTTTAAACTCAGTAATAAGGGAGAGGTTGACCCCATCACCATGTTGTGATGACTTGAGAGGGTTAAGACTTGGGGAAATAAATGGATTCCCATACTAAACCAAAAGAAGAAGGTTAAAAATGCTGCTGCCATCACTCCATAAGCAAAATAACCGGCCACTGTATCAGCTAACTGCTGAATGGGGGCCTTACGGGTTTGCGCTGTTTCCACTGCCGCAATAATCTGAGCTAATGTCGTATTTTCCCCAACGTCTGTAGTTTTTAGGGTGATCAGTCCTGACTGGTTTAAGGTTCCACCAATCACTTTATCCTTCTCTGTTTTGACAACGGGTAAAGATTCCCCTGTAACTAAGGATTCATCGATAGTGGTTTGTCCTGTAATAATCTCTCCATCAACGGGAATTTTTTCTCCTGGTAAGACTTTGATATATTCTCCCACCCTGACTTGTTCGACGGGAATTTCTATACTAGAACTATCCTCGTCCAAGGGATCGCCGATTAAACGAGCGATGGCTGGTTGTAAAGCAATTAAGGCTTCTAAAGCGGATGATGCTCGGTTTCTGGCTTGTTTTTCTAGGGTACGTCCCAACAATATAAACCCTAATAACATCACTGGTTCATCAAAAAAGCATTCCCAACCTAAACTGGGAAATAAGAAGGCAATACAACTGGTTACATAAGCACTTAGGGTTCCTAACCCGACTAAAGTATTCATGTTGGCCATCCCGTGAGAGAGTCCTCGCCAACCATCAATAATAATGTCTCGTCCAGGAATCATTAAGGCTAAAGTTGCTAGTCCCCAATGAAACGCTAAACTATTTAAAATAGGGATACTTGGACTCCCTAAATGTTCTAAATGTCCGAGGGTTGAAAGAATTAATAAAATAGCTGCGGTGATAAGGGTAATTCTTTGTTTTTGTGCTTCTTTTTCTCGTTTTTGATGGTGATTATCGTTAATTTGTTGTGGGGTTAGGGTTTGTGAGGTGCGAATATCTGAGGGAAACCCGACTTTGGTTAATTTATCGGCTAAGGTTTGGGGTTCAATAGTTGTGGGTTCATAGGTGATGACGGCCACTTCTGTAATTAAGTTAACACAGGCAGAAACAACGCCAGATTGTTGTGTAAGTTGTCTTTCCACGGCTTTAACACAGCCGGCACATTTCATTCCCTGAACATCAAGGGTTGTGGTTTCAACTGGATCTTGGGAGAGGCTTTCTTGTGGGTTGGATGAAAGTTGTATCATTATCGGTTATCAGTGAGCCCTTATCACATATCCTAAATTTTGTATCTCAATGCTATAATGATCCTCAAAATAATGACATTTATAATTGATAAAAGTTTAACCCATAGGATAAATTCCCCTAAGTTATTCTTGAAACCCTTAACAGAGCTTCGGTAAGCAGAGGAGGAAAAATATTTACCATAACCCACATTTTGTCGCCCTGAAAATCTTTCTCCCTCTGCCCCCCTGCCCATCAAGGCTTCACCTTAACTTAGCCGCCTTCACCCATAGGATAACTGTACCTATGGGTTATCTATGTTGCCACATAGTTCAGTACAGGGAAACTTTAAGGATTATTTTGCAATCTAAGAGAGGCATTAGGGAACATCACAGGTTATAATGCAGTTTTGACCAGTTAGATAAATCAAAATAAAGGAGGAGGCTATTCCTGAGCAATTAAACCTAACCGTGAGTTTAAGGGGAACTCACGAAGTCACAGGTAACTACCAAATTTTCCGATTAACTGGCCTACTAGATGCCTTTTCTGAACCCGTACTCCGCAAAGTCGTAGGACAAAAGATTGAAGAAGGACCCTACCATATCATTCTCGTCCTCTCTCAAATTGACTTTATCGATAGTTCAGGGTTGGGGGCATTAGTACAGTTAGTCAAACAAGCTCAAACTCATGAGGGGAGCTTACAAGTTGTCACAAACCCAAGAGTCACCCAAACCGTTAAATTGGTACGCTTGGAAAAATTCTTATCCCTACAAAACACTCTCGACGATGCGATCGCTAATCTCAATCCCAAGAAAAAATAATTAAAATGTATGTTAAAGCAACATTGAAACTCATCAGTCCCCATCCTCACGTCAGATGAGTCAGCGTCATCCTGGGGTTCATTTTCAGATACGAATGGAAAGCCAAGATGCTGCTACCATTGGTCGTTTGTCTCCTGCTTTTTTAGCCTACATTGGCGATGCGGTTTACGAACTTTATGTGAGGACTGCTTACCTATTGCCTCCGCGTAAAATTGGAGACTATCACGATCAAGTGGTGGCTCAAGTGAGGGCAGAAAGTCAAGCAAAAGCGTTGCAGAAAATAACCCCCTATCTAACAGAGGTAGAAAAGGATATGGTCAGACGAGGAAGAAATGCCGTAACCAGTTGTCCTCGTCGTCTAAAACCAGCAATATATCAACAAGCAACCAGCCTCGAAACATTGATTGGTTACTTATACCTAAAAGATCCGAACCGCTTAAACGAACTCCTGGAAGCCCTGATGGGCTAAATCCTATTGTTAAAATGAGTATGTCTAATAAACCCCTGCCTAGACGCAATGGCCGCCAGTCGGGAAAACCCAAGTTTTCAGAGAAGAAAACGATCAGTTCTCCGCGCCCCCAAGTCAAGCGATCGCCTGACCCCCAAGACAAAGATGATGATCTTATTTATGGTCGTCATTCCGTTTTAGCCGCCCTAGAAAGCGATCGTCAATTAAACCGCGTCTGGATCACCAACCGACTTCATTACGATCCCCGTTTTCATAATCTAGTCCAAGAGTCCAAGGCCAAAGGGACAGTCATTGATGAAGTTTCCTTACAACGATTATCTCAGATTACCAACGGGGCTAACCATCAAGGTATAGCGGCCCAAGTTGCCCCCTATACTTATCATGAACTCAATGAATTAATTGCTCAAGCCAAGGCCAACAGCGATGAACCAGTGATTGTTATTGCGGATGGGATTTCTGATCCCCATAACTTAGGGGCGATCATTCGTACAGCCGAAGCTATGGGTTGTCAAGGTTTGATCATCCCTCAACGACGGGCGGCCAGTGTTACTTCTACTGTCACCAAAGTCGCCGCCGGTGCCTTAGAGTCGTTTCCTGTTGCTAGGGTAGTTAATTTAAGTCGTGCCTTAGAAACCCTTAAAGCAGAGGGATTTTGGCTCTATGGGACGGTTGCAGAAGGGGGGAAACGATTACAAGATTTCAATTTTCGTGGTGCTGTCGGCTTAGTTATTGGCTCTGAGGGGAGCGGCTTAAGTTTACTCACACAGCGTTGTTGTGATGAGTTGGTGTCTATTCCTTTAGAAGGGAAAACTCCCAGCTTAAATGCTTCGGTGGCCGCTGCGATTAACTTATATGAAATTTATCGTCAGCGTTGGTCAGAAAAAGTTTATCTTTCCTCAGGCAATAATTAAAAAAAACACATCCTTAAAAGGATGTGTGTAATAAATTTTGAATTTTTAGAACTCGCGGGGTTCATAGTAAACTTTGCCCCCATCATCGGAGACCACATGACAATTTTTATAGCCCCGAATAAACGCTTCTAAAACAGAATAATCTGACTTACGATAATAGTCTCCTAACACTGGTTTAATGGCTTCTGTTGCTTCTTTTAAATGGTAGTGAGGCATGGTCAAAAAGATATGATGAGCAACATGGGTACCAATATCATGATGGATGCTATTAATAAATCCATAATCAACATCAACAGTGGATAACGCCCCTTTCAAGAAGTACCAATCTTTGCCACGATACCAAGGAATATCGGGATCGGTATGATGTAAAAAGGTGACTAAATCTAACCACATCACAAAGACAACATAGGGACCTAAATAATATTTAAGTAACCAGATAAATCCCCATTGATAGGTTAGAAAACCCAATAAACCAACCATCAAACTCCAGCAAATGGTACTGGTGAGAACATCCCATTTTTCAGAGGGACGAAAAAGATCACTATTGGGATCAAAATGACTGCCTTTTCGACCTGGAGAACGTTTAAATAAATAAATAGGATAAAGGAACAAAATCAGTTTAAAACGGGCAAACTTTTCTAACCATCCCATCTCATTATATTTCGATTCGACAATAGGATACCAACTTTCATCTGTATCAATATTACCTGTATTTTTATGGTGGGTGCGATGACTAATGCGCCAACCATGAAAAGGAACTAAAATGGGAGTATGAGAGAGATGGCCAATGAGATTATTTAACCATTTGTAACGGGAAAATGACCCATGACCACAATCATGGCCCACTACAAATAAGGCCCAAAACATTGTCCCTTGCATCACCCAAAAGATAGGCCAAAAAAACCAAGAATCTAAATAGTGGGCGATCGCATATAAGACACAAACAACAAAAACATCCCAAACAAAATAAGAAAGGGACTTAATCACAGAAGATTCAAAACAATGGGGAGGGATAGCTGCTTTTACGTCTTGTAAGCTAAAGGGAAGGTCAACAACTTTGGGTTCTGGCCTAGTTACAGTCATTGGTTGCTGCATTCGCTGCGGTATCTCCTTATTAAATAGTGGTATGGAGGAAAAAACTTAATTTTTCTTAATGTTAACCATTATACTAGGGAAGTGGACAAATTACAGCAGTTTTCATATCAATAGACTAACCATCTCAATAAAAATCTCCCCACACTCCCCACCCCAGACACACTTTCCACAGTTACTTAACTGAAATCTTGATACACCCAATTAAAAACTGCTATGATTGGAGTAAAATTTCTTTTAATTATAATATGAAGATTGCTATGAACACTCTTCTAATTTTCTGAGACTAGACTAAATTTTACATAGGAGTTCCTAGACTAATTAGCTAGTTAAAACACAGTTAATAAGTTATGATATAATTCGATTTTGATAAGTTGTTAGCACGTTAAAATCTATGAATCAAGACTTAAACTATTATTATCGTATTCATCAAGAAATTGCTTCTTTATTATTATATCAATCTATTTTTGACGATGAAGTTGGCACAGGGTTTCTAAAGATTTTAGATTCTATTTATTTACGAAATCAAGAAACCAGCGATATTAATTGTTTAAAATCTTATAGTTATTGGTTCAAAAGTTTAGCATTCCAAGGTATCAGTTGGCAAGATTATTTGATTCAAAGAATTTTAGTTGATGATAATCCTTTTAGTCACAAGGTTCAACACTTTACGATACAAGAGTTACCCCAATCTTTAATTAAAGCAGCACAACATGATTTAATCATTTTAAACACTTTATATAATCTTTCAGTTGAAGCGATTAGTCAATGGGTAAAAGAAGCTGCTAATATTAGTTTTTCTCCCTTTATTGGCAATTTTGAAAATAGGGATAATACCTTTCTCCATCAACAAGATAATTGGCAGAATTGTTTACAAGAATTAGCGAATTATTATCGTCAACATGGAATCGGAATTTTTGCCCAATATAAAGCCTTAAAATGGCATAATAATCAGCTAATTGGCCTTAGTAAACCTGACCCGATCTCCTTAACTGAAATTGTGGGTTATGAAGATCAAAAGAAAACTTTAATTAAGAATACAGAAATTTTATTGTCGGGTTATAATGCCCTTAATCTTTTATTATATGGCAGTCGTGGATCGGGTAAATCTTCTTTAGTTAAAGGGTTATTAAATCAATATCATAGTAGGGGTTTAAGATTAGTTGAAGTTAATAAGTCTCAGTTATCTTATTTACCAAGAATTGTGGATCAATTGAGAGATGTTAACCAAAAATTTATTATTTTTGTTGATGATTTATCCTTTGAAGAAGATAATGACGCTTTTAAATCCCTTAAAGTTGTTTTAGAAGGAAGTGTAACCGCAAAAGCTAAAAATGTCGTGGTTTATGCTACTTCTAATAGACGACATTTAATTAGGGAATATTTCGAGGATCGGCCTCGTCCTAAAGATGCAGATGAAATCCATCATTGGGATACTGTACAAGAAAAATTATCCTTTAGCGATCGCTTTGGTTTAACCTTAACGTTTGAACCAGCAAACCAAGACACCTATCTCAATATTGTGCATCATTTAGCATCACAAATTGATTTAAAAATAGATAAAAATGAATTGGAATTTAGGGCAAAACAATGGGCAACCCAACATAATGGGCGATCAGGAAGAACTGCTAGACAATTTATTGATTTTTTAAAGGGAGAATTAGAATTAAATAATTCAATTGATATTTAAACTCATTTGACACTCCACTGCGTAAACGCGAGTGGATTCTTTAGGGAGGTAATATGAAATCCGCTTAATCAGTAAACGTTAAAATTCCTCTAGTAAATCCATCTTCCTCTGCCTCCTCTGCTCACCTCATCTTAACGTATGGTATTCAACAGGATTTCATATAAAATGCCGAATATCCAGGTTTTGAATTGCATCCATGCACCACTTAATCATTTTGGAGTTGGTGAGTAGTCCCCATTTGAGAATGAGGGGACTATATTTGGCTCTGTAAAGATATGTAGAAGCTTAACGGTGGGAGCAGTCAGTCTAATTTATCGGTGAAGGAAGAATCCCTCCCTTTCAGTGACGGGAGTTGTCAACTACTTTCCCATGCCTAGCATTCCAGAAAGAACACAACTATCAAATAAAGCCTTTCTCTTACAAGTCACATTAGATAGCACCATTGACTTAAATGAATTCAAAACCATTGATGAATATAGTCGTCTAAATAAGTTAAAGAGAGGTTTTCTGGTGAGGGTTGTTGCTGGTCAATCAAGACTTGTTCCGTAATATTATTTTTTATAGAGGAATCATCATGGTTTCGTTGAGGTTGTTCACTCATGGAGTCTTTGGGTTGTAACCATTTGGGCAGCGCAAGATTCATCATGATGAGATCCTAATTAATTACTTAGATTCTCAGTTTATCCGTGATCGTATAACTAATACGCCCCCCGTCTGACTCATCCTCTTGGGTGATTTACTATTGCGCAATAGTAAAGATAAAAGCGATCGCCTTGACGGGGTGACAAGACACCATAAGGCTTTACCAATAAGCGATCGCCAGTTATCAATATGGTCAGTGAAACCCATATCTTGTGCTTCTAGAACATTTTTGGGAATAATAATATCAGGTTAAGTTAAGTTGATAATCAGATGAAAGCCGCAGAAACCAGCATTCGGACTCTTTTAGAAGGAGCTAGACAGTTTCAAGTTCCTCTTTTTCAAAGACCTTACTCCTGGAAAAAAAATGACTGGGATACTCTCTGGGAGGATTTAATGAGCATTCATGATGGAGAGGTTGAGGGGAGTTATTTTTTGGGCCCCATTGTGACACAATCAGTATTGGCAACGGCTGATGGAATTTCACCTTTTCTTATTATTGATGGACAACAACGTTTAACGACTTTAACCCTGTTATTAGCCAGCTTACGGGATAAATTAAAATCTGAAAAAAATGAGCTTTCAGAAGAAATTTATAAACTATATCTAATTAATCAGTTTAAAAAAAATGATGATTATTTTAAAGTTTTACCGACTCAAGCTGATCGTCACGCTTATAAAGCAATTATTGACATAGATTCTAATTTTAATAACAACAATCTTAATGGAAAAATAACAGAAGCCTATCAATACTTTAGTAAAAAAATAAATCGAGAATCTATTGCATTTTGTGAATTGTTAAAAAGTATTATTTTAGAAAGATTATTTGTTGTTAATATTACTTCAGGTGAAAATGATAATCCTTACTTAATTTTTGAAAGCTTGAATAATAAAGGACAGGAATTAACTCAAGCTGATTTGGTTCGTAATTATATATTTATGAAATTGCCAGATAAAAATAGAGAAAAACAGTATAATAAATTGTGGTTACCTCTAGAAAATAAATTTAAAGAAAAAGTTGATGATAAATATTCTGGTGAGTTAACCAATGCGTTTTGGTGCTATTTACGAAAAGATGGTAAATCTGTTTCTAAAAAGAATGTTTATCAATCTTTTAAAAAGAGATGTGATAATTGTCCTGATAAATTACAAGAAGAGTTGCAATCATTAGTCACTTTTTCTCGTTATTATGAGTGTTTAAACTTTCCAGAAACAGAAGAATCCAATCAGATTTTACAAAAGTATTTTATCAATCTAAAAAAGCTAGATTTTAAAACATCTCATATTTTTCTCTTAAATGTATATGATGATTACCAAAATAATAGACTATCGGAAGATGAATTTAAACAGATATTACTCTATTTAGAATCTTATTTTGTCCGTCGCTTATTTTCAGGGGTATCTACAAGAGTTTTGGGCAAAATATTCAACACACTTTCTTCTGAATTGAAAAAACAACAACCTAGTAGTGTTGTTGATAGGTTATATCACAAATTAAATGGATTTGAGGGAGACAAAAGATGGCCCAGTGATGAAGAATTTAGAAAGGGAATACTTGAGTATAATATATATAATAGAAAAACATCTGAACGAACTAAATTTATCTTAGAAAGATTAGAAAAAAGTCAAGGTAAAGAAACCCTTGATTTTTCAAAATTAACCATTGAACATATTATACCTCAAACCCTTAACCAAGAATGGAAACAGAAAATAGGACCTGAAGAATCAGCTAGTTATAAAATGTTGCTTCATACATTAGGTAATTTAACTGTAACAGCTTATAATTCTGAACTGTCTAATAAATCATATTCTCGAAAATTAGAATATTTAAACAACAGTAATTTATATCTTAATCGTTATTTTAAAGATATTGATAATTGGAACTTTGAGAGAATTAAGGAAAGGGGCAACTATTTAGCTGATATGGCCATTAAAGTATGGCCTCGTTAACAACATTTTATTGGGTTTGGAAAGGATTTTTAACCATTTGTTTCTCGACTTTTTGGGTTAATTTATCTAATTCCATTACCTCTCCCTCACTCAGTCGCCAACCCATTGCCCCTAAATTTTGTTCCATTTGCTGACAATTTTTTGCCCCAGGAATAGGAATAAACCCTTTACAAATACACCAATTAATCGCAACTTGTGCCATCGTTTTCTGCCGATAATTAGCGATTTCTGATAACCCTTGTAATAAAGGACGAATTTTCGGTAACATTTGTCTAAAAAACACACCCCGAAACCCTTTGGGAACTGTTCCTTTTTCTTGATACTTACCTGTTAATAATCCTAAGGCTAAAGGACTATAAGCAATCAATTTGATTCCCAACTCATCACAAACCTCTTTAACTCCCAATTCCGTCACAGGATAGGTGGATAATAAAGAATATTGTATCTGTAAACTTACAATGGGAATATTTCTCTCAGCAAACCGTTTCACTACTTGTTTGAGTCGTTTCGGTCCATAATTAGACAACCCCACCCCTTTCACCAAACCCTGCTCATACAAGTCTCCCAACCCATCTAATAAGGGCCATTCTTGCCAAGGAAAATAATTGGCTGTTGGCCAGTGCATTTGAACCAAATCAATATTTCTTCCTAACCGTTGGGCCGAAGCTTTTCCCGCTTTAACCATAGCTTGACGAGTCCATCGCCAAGGATAAGCTGCTAATTTGGTAGCAATACAGATTTTATCCTGATTCGGACCATGATACCCTTGGGAAAATTGTCCTAATAAACTTTCACTGCGTCCATTGAGTTTTCCTGTCCCGTAGGAGTCTCCCGTATCAAAGAGAATGACACCGTTACTCACAGCTAAATTAAACACCTGCTTTAGTTGAGAATCCATGCTTTGCTCATAACCCCATAAAAGACGATTTCCCCACGCCCAAGTACCACACCCCATCTTAGACAAGGATAGGGAAGAATTAACAGAAATTAGGGTTTCTGGATGGTTATTGGGGGGTTGTGTTGTCATTGGTTATCAATTGTTTTAGGAAGCATAGCGTTAGAGAATCCTATCATGTTTTAAGATTTACCAACAACTCTCCGTATTTTTAGGGAGTCTTCCTAAAAGTTTTATCATTAAAATTGAGGGTTATTAACGAGTGATAAAAGTCACTTTTTAGTTTGCACTACCTCACTGATCTGATACTTAAAAGTAGAGATAATTTCAAAAGATTCAACCCAACAAGGTAAGGCAAATAAAATGATTAATTTATCTGATCGCGAAGTTAGACAAAAATTCTTACAGTGCAATTATTCTGTCTTATCTAGTTGTTTCTGGCACTTTCGTCAAGAAAAGGGAGAAGGCTTGTTAGTTGTCATTGTTGATGAGTATGATGGCACTATTACCTTAGAGTATGCAACAGAGCTATCAGAGCTATTTTCTGAAAGAACATTAAATAAAAAAGTTTACCCTAAGTTAAACTCTTATAATTATACCCAAGAATTATTAGTGGGATTTCAACTGAAACAAGAGAGACAAACTAATAAAGATAACTGTATTTTACATTCTGTGGGTTCGAGTAATTTTCCTGTTAAAGTAGCCGCAGAATTAGCAAATACATTATTCCAAAATCTTCAATCTGAATCTGCTTTATGTGCCGCATAATTCATAAAAAGTAGGTAGTTTAGATTTGAGACTCCCACCGCTAGAAGACGGTGGGATTTTTCCATCTAGTCCCCAAAAAGAGTAGGAGCAAACAGAGACAGGTGAATTTTCAGTTAACGACGAGGGTTAGAAGCTTCTAGTAGAAAATGACTGCCATCTTTTTCATAAACTAAGACTCGCTCCCCCCTAGTTAATGAAGTACTAGGATGATGAAATCTTAGCTTAGTTTTATTCGGCAATTCCACAAATAAAACACTTCCATGAGGCCCTGAAACAACCCCTGTAATGGTTCCTACTTCATAAGAAGAATTTTGTATAACTGTCTCAGAATTGACCCTAGAACTTGAATTAGGGTGTTTAGTTGATTGAGCAGTCGTTATTTTTGAAACAGAAACTAAAGCTATAATTGAAGTTATAGCCACTAAAAATCTCTTCATTTAATTTTTCCTCAATGACATGGTTGCTGAAGTTATTTAACTATTTGTAACCCCAGTTTTAACGATCATTTCCTTTTCTTACACTGTAGAATTCAAACTTAAAAAACGCTATAAAAAGAAAATAAAATTGATGATTAAAAATATATTTTTAATCATCAATTTAGATTTTTTATTGAAAAATGTAGTAATAAATTTTTGTCTAACCTTGAAGACTCAACTCGAATCCGTCCCCGACTGACCATAAGCTTGCCAAGCTAAGTCCAATAAACCATTAACAATAGCAACGGCTACCACTGAACTCCCCTTCGGTCCACTAACCGTAATATAAGGGATTTGGGCATCATTTAACCGTTCTTTCGCCACGTCTGCCCCAACAAAACCAGCAGGAGTTCCAATGACTAACGCTGGTTTAATATTCTCTTCTTCAATTAACTCAACTAAAGCCGTCAAAGCAGTTTGAGACTCCCCAATGACAAAAATAGCATCAGGATAGCGTCTAGCTAGGGTTTCTATACCCCAAGCGGTTTGTGTTTTCGTTTTTTGGGGACGGGTAATGGTTTGGGTACTACAATAAACCGGATTAGCAAAAGTATCCTGAAGATTTGGCACAATACCGACTTGCACCATGGGAACATCCACCACTAAGGTACTACGAGCCGCCAAAGCAGCAGCGCCAAAAGGTAATGATCCCTCAGAAAAGCGAAGCAGGGAAAGATATTCAAAATCAGCCGTTTGATAAATAACCCGACGAACAATTTCGTATTCGGCCGGAGAGAAAACCGTCGGGCCGATTTCTCTATCAATCATCGCTAAACTTTGGGCATCAGTAATGTGCCATTCCATAATTTTACGTTAAGTATTAGGATTGGACGCTGGGGGTTGACTTAATAGGGGAGATAGATAAGCAACCAACACCCCTAAAGCAAAGCCCATAACGTTACGAAAGACTGGTAACCAATCAGAAGTTCTCGTTACAACTGGACCGATACCAAAGGCAATAAAGAGAATTCCCCATAAGGGTGAAATAATCAGAACCCATTGCCAAGCAAAGACTTGATCGGATTTACGAGGGATTCCTGCAAAACCAAACACAAGACCCCCCACAATGGAAGTAATTAAAGTGAGAATCCATTGTTCTCTGGGGAGACCAGGAACCACACCACATCCACCTTTGACTAAACAGCTTTTCACGGTTCCTAGGGCGCTCATAATCGCGGTGTTTTCCCCATTCTCCCGCACATAATACATATTACCAAAACGAGCCTGTAATTCGATCCAAAAGGTTCTAGGGAGTAATTCATAGACATCATCGCCAATACTAAACGAGAGAATATTACCTCCGCGAGAATCTGCGACTAAAAGAATACTTTTATCATCTAACCCCCAAAAATTAATCACTGCACGACCAGGAGAGCGATCATATTGGGTTAAGACTCGGATTCTCCAGCCGGTTTCTTCCTCAAAAGTTTCAATATCCCCAATCAAGGAGCTTTCTTGTCTATCGGGCAGAAAGTTAGCTAAATCAACCACAGGGGTCACAGTATCGGGTAATAATTCTGGATTATTAACAGCAAAGGCAGGTAAAGGGGAAATAATTAAAATGGCAACACTGAGAAAAAAGACAAGGAAGGGAGTGAGTAATGATTTTAAGCTATGTTTTTGCATCGGATACGACTATCTCAGAGATGATCAATTAAATAAATATTAATCAATTTTATATTTATCTACATTCTTTTCAAGGGCCTAACGCTAAAATAGAAAATGGGTGAAATTTTAAAATACAATTTCATCTCGAAGCTTTTGAAACATAATACGGGTTGCAGTAAAGCTTATTCTAGTTATTGCGTCTTTTCCCTTAGCTTTGTCTGTTTCCTTATAATTATCCCATTTTTCGCCTAATTTTTCACCTAAATCGTTTTTGAGTCTTGATCTTTGAGAACACACACGACTTAAGCACCACATGAACATCTTTGACCGTAACAGCTTAGATCCTGACCATTTTA
>JBFRWG010000175.1:0-34976 GCA_051439445.1 Crocosphaera sp. | reverse complement strand
TTGAATGATTCCCCCGCAACACCCACCATCGGAGAATTCAGGCTGCAAACGATCGCTCCACGGTTCTGGCTAAGATGACCAGCCCAAGCATTATAGCCAAGGACCAGCAAGTTACTGGCAATAAAATCTTGATGCCAATCCGATCTATCAGCTACTTCACTCATTCGGTACCTCCTAAACACGCTTGATATCTAGCGACAGGATGGTAGATGACAAGAACAGTGGTCGATTGCTCTGGATAAAGCTGTTTGCTCTCATCGATTGATAAACCAAACAGCGTTGAATTTAAGGTCAATACTGTCAAGCTGATTTTAGAAAATACACTCAGTTTTTGGATCAATTTCTCTCCTTTTTTTCTCAAGATTTTTGTTATCCCAAATCCTGTTTTAATACCCCCTTTATACGAAAATGACTAAATATCATCAAAACCTTTACCTGAAAGGTTTTGACCACTACAAGTTAAAAGGGGTTTCTATGAGAGGATTTGGGATTAGGTAAGATAGGTGAAACACCTGTACAACAACTCATAACAGGTTATAACCTTTTATAACCTGAGACTTAGAATTGCCAAAAATTAGGAATGGATTCAAGTCTCATTTTCTAAGTCATCGTTGGCAATAAACCTTTGGGGATTGGGGCAAAACTTCCAAACACGAATCTATAGGCCCCTTTTGAATAAAAAACCTTTGAGGATAATACTTCCCCAGACTAATCATATTGACCACAATCTGTACCTCGCAGACGATTACGAACGTGGATTAACTTATCGGCGGGCATTCTGACTAAGAGATTTGTTCAAGACTAATCTCATCACAGTTGCGGGACAGCGACGGATTTACACCGCTCTTTCCCCGTTAACTCTAATGGCTGATCTCCATTAGAACCGAATACCTTAGTAGCTTATCATAGGACTGAGCTAATGACACTAGGTAGTGATTCCCATGTAATTGCTGATCTCGATGCAGATGTCATTACAATCGAAACCAGTCGCTCAAACATGGAACTGCTTAACGCTTTCGTAGAGTTCAAGTATCCCAACGAGATTGGACCTGGAGTATATGATATCCACTCTCCACGGGTTCCACCTGAAGATGAGATGGTGAATCTTATGAACAAAGCCGAAGCCGTATTACCACGAGGACACTTGTGGGTTAACCCTGACTGTGGTCTTAAAACCAGGGAGTGGAAAGAGGTCAAACTTTCTTTGACAAACATGGTCAAGGCTGCATCAAAACTTCGCTCACTCAATAATCCAATGAGCTAAGGGGTACTTTCTCGCTTTCAGAATTTACGATCAAGTCTTTTTATCGTGTAAAAAATCCTCAACTTGAACACCATTTACTATCAACTGAAAAAACTTTTTTGAAAATTCATTTTTGAATTGTTTTTTTATGCCCGTACCTAGATAATCTATGTCGATTGGAATACAGATTTCAGGTACGTATTTTTGTTTATTTCTAATTTTATTTTGGTAATTATTTAGCAAATAATATGTCTTGTCAGAGTTCCTTTAAGACCTATCACTAATTACTATTGTTAAATTCTAGTATGGCTCGCTTTTTCTCAAATAACACTCAAATTCATAAATATCAGACACTTCAAATAAATCAAATTTTCTATCAACATAAATCAATAGTTTTCGTAAATTTTTCTCACGTTTATAGTTAGATTTAACCATGCAATAGCTCAGAATATTACTTTGCTGTAAGAGTGCAAATTGCTTTCTAAACATCAATTTCTTGTGCAGAAGGTATTACTTTAATGAACTTTTCAAAAATCGCATTCACAAATTATAGCGGTTTTTAATATAATTTTTTAACGGCTTTATCTTAAAAAAAATTACTGAATAAATATAGAAGTCTTGAAACAAATTCTAGTCCATTGATGAGAATAAGCTAACACGCATTTAAAACTCTTATTGATAGCTTTAGCACAAATAATATAATCTTTTTTCTTTTTTTTGGAGAATAAATTAAACAATTATCTCATCTTTTTTGGCAAGATAATCTGAGCAATTGTTCTTGGTTAAATGAGCGCAGCTTGTAGGTTTTATTCCCAACGATGACTTAGAAAATGAGACAAGAATCCATCCCCAATTTTTTGCAATTATAAGTCTCATTTTATAACAAGTTATAACCTGTTATAACTTGTTATGACTTGTTGTACAGGTGTTTCACCTATCTTACCTAACAAAAATCTTGAGAAAAAAAGGAGAGAAATTGATGCAACAACTGAGTGTATTGTCTAAAATCAGCTTGACAGTATTGACCTTGAATTTAACTCTGTTTGGTTTATCAATCGATGAGAGCAAACAGCTTTATCCAGAGCAATTGACCACTGCTCTTGTCATCTACCATCCTGTCGCTAGATATCAAGCGTGTTTAGGAGGTACCGAATGAGTGAAGTAGCTGATAGATCGAATTGGCATCAAGATTTTCTTGCCAGTAATTTGCTGGTCATTGGCTATAATGCTTGGGCTGGTCATCTTAGTCAGAAGTGCGGCGCGATCGTTTGCAGCCTGAATTCTCTAATTCTGCTCATATTTTAGATGCGTTTGCCCTGGCAAGAAAAAGAGGTGAAGTTTTTTTCACCAATTAAGTAAAAAATGACCATTACAAGAAGATTCTTTCAAAAATTCTGACAGTTTTGGTGAATTGAATTATCCTATGGAATAGTTGAACATACAGAGAAGAAGTATCATGAACAAACAACTATTACGAGTGGGGGTTACGACCCTTCTAGCAGGATTAATCAGTGTTACTGGATGTAGCAGTACCCAAGCCAACTTAAGCAGTGAGAATGGGGTTAATACACCGCAGGAAATTGCCAAAACCACCGAAGAGGAAACCCGTATTCGAGTGTATGAACAAGCGAGTCCTGCCGTTGTTACCTTAGTAGGAAAACAAGGCCATGGTAGTGGATTTATTATTAGTCCTGATGGCATAGTAATTACCAATGCTCATGTGGCAGAAGTCTTATCATCTCCGGCTACTATTGTTTTAGCTGACGGAACAAAAGTATTAGCTGATCTCATTGGATATGCTAATGACAAATTGGATTTAGCGGCCTTAAAAATTCGGGATAAAACTAACTTACCCTTTCTCCCCATTGGGAGTTTAAATTCTATTAAAGTCGGTCAATCTGTTTATGCCATTGGTACTCCTGTTAGAACAGAGTTTCATACTAGCTTTACCTATGGAGTAGTGAGTCATGTTCGTGAAAATGGAGGTCTAATTCAGCATGATGCTGCTGTTAATGGAGGTAATTCTGGAGGGCCATTATTAAACTCGGATGGAGAGGTTATTGGAGTCAATACAGCCATCGCTAATATAGCAGGAATTAAACAATATGGTGGTATTAGTTTAGCTTTATCTGTCAAACATTTACAGCCTTTTATGGTAGCTGTTAAACAAGGGAATACTGCAGAATATGCTGCACGTCCACCCCAGAATAATCGCCAACAATCTGATCTTCCCGAATTACCCCCAGAAGGTGCAAGTTTAACCGCTAATCTTAAACCAGGAGATAAAACATTTCCTAACAATAGTTATTTCGATGTTTATCCTTTTTCTGGTCGTCAAGGACAAGAAGTAACCATTGAAATGAATAGTAATAAGGTTGATGCCAACTTAATGTTAATGTTTAAGGATGGAGAAAAAGCACAATTAGTTGCGCAAAATGATGACATTTCTCCTAATAATTTTAACGCTAAAATACAAGTCAAACTACCCGCAGATGGGGTTTATGTCATTATAGCCAATAGCTTTGAACCGGGGGAAACGGGAAGTTATCGCTTAAGTGTTAAATAAACCCTATTCAGAGGAACAAAATGGGAATTCTTTTTGCTGTTGAGGATGGGTTAAAAAATAATCTTCTAACCAGAGACAACCTTGAGTTAATAGGGTTTGTATTTGCAGAGGCCAAAGAGTAACGACACCTTGAGCATCTCCTGAAATAAGACTTAATCCATCATCGCTAAAACGAAGACTGGTAATGGAAGTTTTAGAAACTTTTAGGGTCACTAAAGGTGTCCCTTCTTTGTTCCATAGTTTGATGATTCCATCTCGATCTCCAGAAGCAATCATCGATCCGGTGGGATTAAAAATAACCTGATTAATGGTGTCAATATGTCCTGTTATGGTCGTGATTAAATCACCTTTAGAAGTCCATAATTTTAGGGTCTGATCTTCACTCGCAGAGATCAAGGTTTTACCATCAGGACTAAAGGTTAAATCTTTAATATATTTTTGATGCTCATTCAAACGTTTAATTAAAGTTCCTTGAGATGTCCATAAATAAATCATTCCGTTTTCGTGGCCTGATACCATGAGATTACCTATCCGATTAAAGGTTATTTTTGTTACCCAACCATCTTCCTCTTGAGTTGGTAATGTGTTGATTAAGTTACCTTCAAAGTCATATAGTTCAATTTTGTTTTCATCTGTTCCCACCGCAATGATATTGTGTTTAGGATGAAAAGCGAGACTCCAGATCGATGAATTCTGGGTAGTAATATTTTTGATGAATTGTCCATTTAAGTTAAATAGTTGAATGATTCCAGAATAAGGTAAGACAATGGCCATTGTCTCCTGATTCTGACTTATCTCAGAAACAAGCAATGATTGATAGTTTAAATTGATAGTTTGAGTTTTCGTTCCTGTTAAGTTTGAACGGGTAAGATTTCCTTGGCGATCGCTAATAATTATCTCATCTCTGTTGGGATCAAGGTTAATATTCATAATAGCATCTCTTAAGCTTAATTTATTGAGTATTCCTGGGTTTAATCGCCAAAATTTTATAATTTGAGAAGCATCTCCTGAGACTAATCCATTCCCATCAGGACTAAAATCAATGCTGCTAACAGAATTATTATGACCTGATAAAGTATTCATTAAAGTGCCATTTTTTTGCCATATTTTAATCATTTGATCCTCACTACTAGAGGCAATTAATTTACCTTGAGGATGAAAACGAATATCAGTAATTTTGCCTCTATGACCTTCTAAGGTTTTGATTAGTTTTCCATCTATTGTCCATAATTTTATGCTGTGATCAGCGCTTCCTGTCGCAATCATCTTATTATTCGGACTAAAACGAATTTTCGTGATCCAATTTTCATGACTTGATAGGGTTTGTTGACGATTTCTATTAATATCCCAGATAGTCACTTCTCCGTTTTCGGTTCCTAGTGCAATCCTTTGATTATCGGGACTAATCCCTAAACTGGTTACCCCTTCTATGGGTTTAACAAAACGTTTGATGAAAGTCTTATTTTTCTCCCATACCTCAACAAAACCTTCGGGAGTTATAGTAACAGTCACTTCACCATTAGCACTGATTTTAGCTAGAGATAAATCTTTGTTATAGGAAAATGATGAAACTATTTTTTTCTGATTTCTTTCCCAAATATTTACGGTTCCCTTATGGGTGATGATAATCAGTTTTTGATCATTTTCTATCCATCTTAAACTGAGGATTTTATCCTCCGATCTTAAATTTAGCTGATGGAGTATTTTCCCTTTTTTATCTAAAATATTTAGCTGATTTTCTCCGACAACAGCAAGTAAATTCCCTTGGGCCGAAAAATCAATATAAGTTAACTCTTTGACAGTTGTTTCAATGTGATTAAATTCTTGGATGTTACTCAAAATTGTTAACAATGTACCCACAGGAGAAAAACTAAGATAGTCTTCTAAAGAAGATTGATTATTTAGACCTTTTTCTAATTTTTGGGCTATTTTAATTCCTGACAATAAACCCTGTAAAGGTCGAGAACTAAACTCTTGTTGTGCATTATAACTTTGTTCAGTTATCTCTGCTGTCTTTTGCCAAATTTTTGCTTTTCTAAATTGATATTGTGCAAAAATAAAACTACTGATAATTAATAATAATCCTAGAATTCCTCCTCGACGCACTAAATTATTGGCTTTTTTATTAGCTTTTTCTAAAACAATATTAGCTTTAATCTTAGCTTCTTTTTCTAAAGTTTCTTGTTGAACTAAAAACTGTTGAGATGTGGTAATAAATTGATAATCAATGGAACTTAATTTATGGGTATCAGACCATTGTATTACTTCTTCTAGAGAATCTCCTTGTAATAAATAATTGGGATTATAATTAGACTTGATCCAATTATTCATTTCTGCTGCATAGGGACGTAACTTAGCTAAATTTTCTTGAACCCAATCTAAATTAAAAATTCTTTGATAAATCGGATTATAAACTTGTAAATAGTCCCCTTTTATTCCCACGATACCTGATAATCGCAACTCTATTTGTTCTGGGGAATGATCGACTTTGATTTTAGATAATAAAACCTGTTGATAAAGTCCCAATAATTGAATCGCTTTTGTTTCATTATCTAAGAGGCGATCGCCAATAGTTTTTAAATGTTCAGGTTGATCTTGATATTGCCAATTATCTAAAATATATTCTTTGACTAAACTATCAATATCAAGTTCAGCATTAGCACTATTTTCTCTGATAATACGACATAATTTTTGAGTCAGAAAAGGTTGTCCTCCAGTCCAGGTTAAAATAGTCTGTAAAATACTCTCAGCATCATCAAAATCGTTCATTAACCCTGGTAATAATGCTGGTTTAGCTTCTTGCAAGGTAAACCCTGTTAACTGTACTAAATAACTAATATTAAAGGGGGTTCTTTGTTTATCTTTGATTAAGTCTGATGGGGTTGCAACTCCTAATAAACAAAAGGTCAAGCGAGTATAATTATTATTTTCTGCTCGTAAATTATAACAAGAACGAATCAATGCAAAGATATCATCCTTAAAATCAAGTTTAATTAAACTGTCAATTTCATCAATAAAAATAACAATATTATGAGGACTTTTAATGTTTAAAATTAGCTCAAATAATCCTAATAACTTTTGAGTATTTGTCTTATTGATTTGTGCTTCCCACCAAGGATTAAAATCAATTTCATCTTCTAAATCAAATCCCGCTACAATTTGATAAGAAAAACCTTGATACCATTGCTCTTGTTGGACACAATTCCCTAAAATTGTCAAGTCAATAGAAGCACATTTAACTCTTTTTTTTCTAAGACTTTTTATAGTTTGAATCCTAAGACTTGATTTTCCCATTTGTCGGGAATTAAAGACACAACAATACTCATTTGCTGTTAATTTGTCTAAGAGTTCTTGATCAGCTTGTCGAAAAACATAGGTAGGATGGTTAGCTTTTAAACTACCTCCTACTTTATAATAACTATTATTTTTCATTTCTAGTATTTAGATTAAATATATAAACAGTAACAGAACCTTCGAGACTTTTAAGGGTGATATACTTGTGTTAGATATCTATAAATAAGCCTGAAAATAATCTTGATAAAGAGGATAACGAGGCACCACAGATTGACCATCCCATTTAATTAGTCCCATGCTTTCTAATTGATAAAGAGGTCTTCCGGTTAATTGTGTGAATCCTTCGGATTCTAACACTTGTTTAAACACATTAGCTAACCCTGGATTAATTTTAAAAATCTCTAAATATTCCCTTAAATGTTGTCCATAAATGCCCCGATCTTGAGTTGCATTTTCCAATAGTTCATCTAAAGATAAATGATGACGAACTAAATAATAGAATGCTAAACGAACTAAATAGGGATGTCCCCCCACTAAAGACATAATGGGTTTAACACTTCTCTGATCTAAGCCATGACGAAGGGCTAAATTACACACTTGTTCTGGGGTTAAATCCATTAATTGAATGGGTAAACCAATATTAAAAGGAGACTGATTAATATCTAATTTTCCATAATATTCTGTTGAATGAGCTACAATAATACGCAGTTTTTCCCACACTTCTGACTCATTAGCTTGTTCATTCCAATAGCGTAACATGGGGAAAAAGTTTTGATAGATTTCTGGATATTCAAACAATTGATCAATTTCATCCAATGCTAGGATAATTCCCCCAGAAATTTGTTTAAGTAAAATTTTTAATTGATTGGTCAATCGCAACATATTAAAATCTTCTTTTGTTCCTGTATCTGGTAAAGAAAGTTGTAATAAAATATAATCAAAAAAGCTTTTGAGAAACTTTTCTTGATCAACCATATTATGCTTCTCAATCAAACTAAAATTTAAGTAAATTGTTTTATATTTGTTTGTCTTTCCATAAGCTATAATGCGTTTTAAAAAAGAAGTTTTTCCCATTTTTCTCGGAGCTTTAATTCTGATTAAAGCTCCAGGTTCTTCAATTTCAACATAACAACTTGCTTCGCAATCACGGGGTTCATAAAAAGGAGAATTGAGGGGTTCAGTTCCCTCAGGAAAGCGAATATCTTTTGTCAAACAACCACATTTTTCTAATGCTTTTTGTCCAACTAAGTTAGGTAAAAAATTCGCAAATAATTCCACCAAAATACAGCGATAATCTGGTTCAATCTCTGGTGGATATCCAAACTTCTTAGAAATATTGCTTAAATGTTTTGTGGCCGTAGAGCGATGAGTTGCTCCAATTTCCCAACTAATATCCGCATCGGATAACCCCTGTAAAAATCCATGTAGCACTTCCTTTTGTTTCGGAGTCAATTTATTATGATAAATTGCTTCAAACTCCCCTTGATTCATGGTGTTTTTTTCTCCAATAATTAATGATTTAACTTTCCTATTATTCTACTAACTTAACAAATCATTAACATGACAACGCTTATTGACCCCTTTTTGTCAATGAGCATTTATTCTCAAAAAACTGTAGCAAAAAAAACATTTTTATAAAACTTTACATTTTTTTAATATTTTGTTACACTACTTGTGTAATGATGCTCATATAGAGCTTGTAATTCCTGCATCCCAGGAAACGCAATTTTACCTACATTTCAGACACAATTAGAGGCGTATACGCAAGGATAACTATGGTTCAAGCAAAACCGTTGAACGATCAGGCTGTTACTAAGTCTAACCAGATTATTCAGTTCAATCATCCCGTAAAATACCGTACTTCGGAATGGTATACCGGACATGGTGAAATTGTTGCGACTGGAGATAACCGTTCCTTTGAGGTCTCAGCTAGTTATAACCTGAAAGCGACTGTTAAGTTAGTTAACGGAATTTTTGAGTTAGAAAATACCACATTAGCGGAAGTGTATAGTGGTCGAGGTCGTTGTGTGGCAGTTGTCGATCAAACTGTTAACGAACTGTATGGAGAAGTAATAAGTCGTTATTTCGAGTATCATGAGATTCCTTTAGAGTTATTAGCTTGTCGTGCTTGGGAATCCGATAAAACCCCTCAAACCGTTCATGAAATCCTAGGATATTTAGGTAAAGATGGCTGCGATGTTTCTCGTAACGAACCCGTATTAGTCATTGGTGGAGGTGTCTTAAGTGACGTTGCTGGGTTAGCTTGTGCGCTGCAACACCGACGCACCCCTTATATTATGATCGGGACAACAGTGGTTGCTGCTATTGATGCGGGTCCTTCTCCTCGCACTTGTACCAATGGTAGTCAATTTAAGAATAGTATGGGTGTCTATCATCCTCCTGTTCTAACCTTGGTGGATCGTAGCTTCTTCCGTACCTTAGAAACTGGTCATATTCGCAACGGAATGGCTGAAATTATTAAAATGGCGGTTACAGATGACCCTGTTTTGTTTAAATTAATGGAAGACTATGGATCTCGTTTATTAGAGACTCATTTTGCCACTGTGGATGGAGATGAAGAACTAGAAGAGATCGCTGATGAAGTGATTTATCGGGCATTATTCTCCTATATGAAGCATGAAGGGACAAATATGTTTGAAACCTATCAGGATCGTCCCCATGCTTACGGACACACCTGGAGTCCTCGTTTTGAACCTGCTGCCAAGTTAATGCACGGTCATGCAGTCTCTATTGGTATGGCCTTTGGTGCAAGTTTAGCAACAGAAATGGGTTGGTTAGCAACAGAAGATCGCGATCGCATTATTGCTTTATGTGGTTCTATTGGTTTATCGGTGTTCCATCCCATTTTAGAAGACATGGAGATCATGTTAGAAGGACAGAAAAATATGCGTCGTAAGCGTGGAGAAGGTGGACTTTGGGCCCCCTTACCTACAAGTATTGGCGAATGTGACTACGCTCAAGAAGTTTCTTCTGGGTTATTGCAACAAGCAGTGGAACATCATAAAGCGTTGTGTGTTTCCTTACCATCTGGGGGAGAAGGTAAGGAAATGTATCTCAGCGATCTTGGTTTAGCATAGGAGGGATTAAAGATGAGTCAATTATTAACCACTCCACCGACGGCTAGACCAGTTACACCTTTAGGCATTCTAGTCGAAAAATTAGAAAATGTCCGCAAATTGGCCGAAAATGAGGAAGTATCTGCTTCTTTATTAACTGCCTTACAAGAGGTAGAAGCCTTAGCATCAGGGATAGATCCTTATCTAGATGACTGTACCACAGAAGAATCAGCCGCTTTAGCCAACTTAGCCCAAAAAACAGCACAAGAAGACTGGAGTAAGCGTTTTTCTGATGGGGAAACGGTACGTCAGTTGGAACAGGAAATGTTGTCCGGTCATATTGAGGGACAAACATTAAAACTGTTTGTTTCTATGATGGGTGCAAAACGTATCCTAGAAGTGGGAATGTTCACCGGATATTCTGCTTTAGCGATGGCCGAAGCATTACCCGAAGATGGTTGCATTATCGCTTGTGAAGTAGATCAATATGTGGCTGACTTTGGTCGTGCTTGTTTTGATGAGTCTCCTCATGGCAGTAAAATAGATATTAAAGTTGCCCCTGCTTTAGAAACCATGCAAGGGTTAGCAGAAGCTCAAGAATGCTTTGATTTAGTGTTTATTGATGCCGATAAGAAGGAGTATATCGACTACTTCAAACTGCTGTTAGACAGTGATTTAATCGCCTCTGGGGGCATTATCTGTGTGGATAATACCTTGTTGCAAGGACAACCCTATTTACCCTCCTCACAACGGACTGCCAATGGGGAAGCGATCGCCCAGTTTAACCGTTTCGTAGCGGATGATGACCGTGTGGAACAGGTCTTATTACCGTTGCGGGATGGTTTAACCCTGATTCGACGTAATTGACACTCTCCCGTTACAATCACAGATTGTAACGGGAGATTCTTGCTTCTTTCAGATTGCCTCGTAACTAGATGCTAATTTCTTAACACCCCCGTCCGACCGACTTCACAAGCTTTTTATGTTTTCTGGTTTCTATCCAGAACACGGGCTGCCCGACCGCAAAAAGTATCAGTTTTTCTAGTCCCTCAAAGTTTTACATAACCAGGGATTAATGGTTAAAACCTCATACTTTAACTCTTAAGTTTTCTTGGTACTTCTTCGTTTTTTGTTGACTAACCGGCCCACATTACTGGTCACTCGGTTAGAATAATCATTCTATTCCAATTAAGGGAACATGGCAAGAAATAAAAGTATTAAAGTTAGATTAACTGAAGATAAATTTGAACGTATTACACTTGATGCTAGGTCTAAGGGTTTTTCTATTTCTGAGGTGATCCGTGACGACATTAAACCCTTACTGTAGATGTAATTTATGAATTGCATCTACAACACTTCTCACACTAATTTTTTTTCAGACAGTGATATGGCTTTATTGAAAACTATCGCTACATTGGGATTACTTTTGATTGTTTTCCCGATTAATTTTACTATTGTTTTTGTTTCTCTTATTATTAGTTGGCTAATGACACCTTTTTCTCAAAGAAAGGTCGCTAAAAATCCGAAAAAAGTATTATTAACGGGGGGCAAGATGACAAAGTCATTGCAACTTGCCCGTTCTTTTTATAATGCTGGACATGAAGTTATTTTAGTAGAAACTGATAAGTATTGGTTGTCTGGACATCGTTTTTCTAAAGCAGTTAAGGGGTTTTATACCGTTCCTGCACCGGAAAAAGATCACGAAGGATACTATCAGGGATTACTGAATATTGTTCAAAAAGAAAACATAGATATTTTTATTCCTGTTTCTAGTCCTGTTGCTAGTTATTATGATTCTCTTGCAGGTACTAAATTAGGGACTTATTGTGAAATAATGCACTTTGAACCTGACATGACTAAAATGTTAGATGATAAGTTTGAATTATGCCAACAAGCACACACATTAGGGTTATCTGCACCCCAAGCTTTTCTAATTACTGATCCGCAAGAAATCGTCAATTTTGACTTCAAAAATAATCAAGGGAGAAAGTATCTTTTAAAAAGTATTAAGTATGACTCTGTTTCTCGCTTAGATATGACAAAACTTCCCTTTGAAGGAATGGAAGACTATGTAAAAGATTTGCCCATTACTAAAGATAACCCCTGGACGATGCAAGAATTTATAACAGGGAAAGAATATTGTACACATAGTACAGTAAGGAAAGGAAAAATTAGACTTCATTGTTGTTCGCCATCATCTCCCTTTCAGGTCAATTATGAACATATTGATAAACCAGAAATTTATAGATGGGTAGAAAAATTTGTTAAAGAATTAAACATCAGTGGACAAATTTCTTTTGACTTTATTCAGTCAGAAGATGGCACAGTTTACCCCATCGAATGTAACCCCCGTACCCATTCCGCTATTACCATGTTTTATAATCATCCAGGAGTAGCTGATGCTTATCTAAATGATGGCAAAAATGAGGAAAAACCCATTATTCCTTTAACTAATAGTAAGCCCACATATTGGCTATATCATGAGATTTGGCGGTTAACAGGCATTCGTTCTCTCTCAGATTTTCAAGCTTGGAGCAAGAAAATTACAACGGGAACTGATGCTATTTTTCAACTCAATGATCCTCTCCCATTTTTAATGAATCCTCATTGGCAAATTAGCATATTATTGGTACAGAATTTACGTAAATTAAAAGATTGGGTAAAAATTGACTTTAATATTGGTAAATTAGTAGAAATAGGAGGAGACTAGGTGAATGTAGAATTGAGAATGTAGAATTTAGAATATTATAGGGGCTTAATAGTATTAAGCCCATTAACCTGTAAAACAATGGCTGATCAACTTGGAATTATCATTACCTTTATCTTTTTCCTGCTTTTATTTACAGGGGTGGGAACCTATTCAGCTACTCAAAAAAAAGCAACGACGACTGACTATTTATTAGCTAGTCGTAACGTTAACCCCTGGTTAACCGCCCTCTCAGCAATGGCCACCGGACAAAGTGGCTTATTATTCATCGGACAAGTGGGTTTTGCTTATAAAATTGGCATTTCCGCTATCTGGCTAACCATAGGTTGGTCTCTCGGTGATTATCTCGCTTGGTGGTTAGTTTTTAAACCACTGAGACAGCTTTCTGAAGAGACAGCATCAGAAACAGTTTCAGCCTTTCTCGCCCAAAATATCAAAGGATATCGGCTTATTTCCCTGATTTCTGCCCTTATAATCCTTGCTTTTCTCGGTTCCTACGCCGCAGCCCAACTGGTAGCTGGAAGTAAAGCCCTAAATAGCGTATTTGGCTGGAATTATAACTTAGGGATCATCATCGGTGCTATTATTGTGGTTATCTACTGCTTTTCTGGAGGCATTCGTGCATCTATCTGGACAGATGCTTTACAAGGAATATTAATGTTAGGTTCCTTGTTACTGTTATTAGTGGTAGCAGTAATTAAATGTGGTGGTTTTGCTAGTTTATGGCAATCTTTAAACAGTATTGACCCAAATCTAGTTAATTTTAGCCCTCAATCTTTGCCTTTAGGCTTTATTCCTTTCTTTATCGGTTGGATGGTTGCCGGGTTTGGGGTAGTCGGGCAACCTCATATTATGGTTCGGGCCATGGCCATCGACTCAGCTAAACATCTCGGTTTCGCCAGAAACTTGAAAACCAGTTTAGGGTTAATTAACTCTTTCTCTGCGTTAGGTATCGGGTTAACCGCTAGGGTATTACTCCCCGACTTAATGACATCAGGTGATCCAGAGTTAGCCTTACCTTATCTCTCCCTAGACTTATTACCCGTTGTCTTAGTGGGTTTGATCCTTGCAGGACTATTTTCTGCAACCATGTCCACCGCAGACTCCCAAATATTATCTTGTTCAGCGGCCTTAACTCAAGATATCTTTCCCCAGATGTCTAAATCTTATAATTTAGCAAAAATAGGCACTTTAAGCGTTACTGGTATTATTTTAATCATTGCCCTCGCTGGAGATAATAATGTCTTCGCTTTAGTCACCTTTTCTTGGTCTGTCTTAGCCTCTGGTTTGGGTCCATTATTATTGGTGAAAGTCTGGCAACAACCCATCAATACCGTCGGGGCGATCGCAATGATGACTATGGGTATCACAACCGCTTTAACCTGGAACTTAGTCCTTAACCTATCCGGTGTCATCTATGAAGTGTTACCCGGTATGGTTGCAGGGATCGCTGTCTATGGGGTGTATTGGTTTTTGAGGGAACAGGGAACAGGGAACAGGGAATAGTAATTTTTTCGGATAATTAATTCATTTTTAATTGAATTATCCATTATCCATTCTCCATTATCCATTCTCCATTCTCCATTATCCATTCTCCATTATCCATTCTCCATTATCCATTCTCCATTATCCATTCTCCATTCTCCATTCTCCATTATCCATTCTCCATTCTCCATTATTTATTATCCATTCTCCATTCTCCATTATCCATTATTTATCAGGAGATTTAACCATGTCTATGCTTCATATTCTTCATTTAGTAGGTTCAGCCGAAAGTGAGTTTTATTGCGACTTATCTCGTCTTTATGGCAAAGACTGTATTGAAGCAACCGCAAACCCTTCCCGTTATCATTTTTCTATTGCTTATGTTACCCCCGATCGCTTGTGGCGTTTTCCAGCATCCTTAAGCAGAGAAGATATTAACGCAGCTACACCCATGTCTCTCTCTCAAGCAATACATTGGATCACTGAACAAAATATTGACCTAGTATTACCTCAAATGTTTTGTGTTGCGGGAATGACTCAGTATCGCGCATTATTTGACCTTCTCAACATCCCTTATTTGGGCAATAAAGCCGAGTTAATGGCCTTAACCGCACACAAAGCCAAAGCTAAGGCGATCGTTGCTCTAACGGGGGTTAAAACACCCTATGGGGAACTCTTGCGCAATAGTGACACCCCAAACTTGCGGCCACCGGTTGTTATTAAACCTGCAAACTCGGATAACTCTTTAGGGGTAACGTTAGTTAAAACAATGGACGAATACGAAGCAGCTTTAGAAAAAGCCTTTCAATATGCAGATGAGGTGTTAGTGGAAGAATATATTGAACTAGGAAGAGAAGTCAGATGTGGCACTATTGTTAAAGATGGAGAGTTGATTAGTTTACCCTTAGAAGAATATGCCGTTAATAAAGAAAATAATCCGATTCGTAACTATGAGGACAAACTGAAAAAAGATGATTCAGGCGAATTAACCTATGCAGCCAAAGATAAGAAAAAAGCTTGGATTGTAGACATTAATGATCCAGCAACCCGACGAGTTCAAGAAATAGCTAAACAGTGTCATCAAGCATTAGGTTGTCGTCATTATAGTTTATTTGATTTTCGGATTGATCCCCAAGGACAACCCTGGTTTTTAGAAGCCGGTTTATACTGTTCTTTTTCCCCTAAAAGTGTTATCCCCATGATGGCACAAGCAAACGGTATTTCTTTAGATGAGTTATTAGAAATAGTCATCAAAGAAGCCATCAGTTAAAACAGTAGGGTGGGCATTGCCCACCTTACTTCTTAATAGATTAATTAAGGAATAATGTCAGAAAAGGATTAGAAGGAGATAAACATGAACATCCATTAATAGCATCATAAATTTCATCTTTTAAATGGCTATAATTTTCGTACTCCCCAGCTTTTATTGTCTCCGCTTCTTGATCTATATAGCTTGCTTTATTTTCCTCTTCATAATTAAGGCAGTTATATTTTTCTTTTGCTTGTTGGTCAATACAATCATGTCCATAATCATCATCTGGATCAAAATAGTTTAATTCTTGATGTTCATTATCTGCCCATTCATCAATTTCTTGATGTTTTATTTGATAAGAATTATGTAATTCTTTCCATTTTCTATCTCTTTCTTTATCAATTTCTTTATAAATTTTATTTATGAAAATTGGATATTGTGACTCTAGTAAATGATAATAATAATCTAAATCTCTGATTGTTTTTCCTAAAACTATGATTTTGACTTCTTTTGCACCAGCTTCTAGTAATAATTCCTGACAAGCTTTAACAGTATTCCCTGTTGTTAATACGTCGTCAAGTAAAATAACTTTTTGCTCTTTAATAAGAGATTTATTTTGTATTTCCATAGAATATTTGTGTATTGTTTTTGTTTTTTTTTTCACATGAATTAGATTGTTTTACAAGACTTTTAATACGTTGAACACAAATTGTTCCATCTATTAAATTTTGTTTAGATTGTACTAATTGTTTCGATAAATAAACTATTCCAGAAGATATACAAGTAGCATCAGAGGAAGGAACTGCTGTAATTACTACTTGTTCATCATCAATTATCTTATCTAATTCTTTGGTGAAGAATCTAATAGCCTCAGAATCGTTATCTTTAAGATTTAAGATTTTCTGACTATATTCATTAAAATATTCATTGTCTTCATAATAATCAAACTTAGGATGATAAAAACCTAAAGGAAAAACATTAGGTAAACTGTTAAACTTTTCCATAACTTTTGATGATCTAGCAAGTTCATAATATTAAAGAGATTGAGGGAATATTAGAAGAAGTAGAAACTTAAATCAAACTAACTTAATAAACTTCTTCTTACCCACTTGTAAAACTTTCCCAGAAAGTTCTTCTGGTTTCTCAAAAGTTTGGTTAACATCCGTTACTTTTTCCCCTTCTAAACGGACTGCACCTCCTTGTATTTGTCGTCTTCCTTCTCCACTACTTCCACACAGTCCACTCGCATTTAAAATATAGAATAATTTAGCAGGAAATTCTACATTGGATAGGTCATATTCAGGAACAGAATCCGTCGCACCAGTGCCTTTATTTTTAACTAAATCTTCGGCTGTTTTTTGTGCCATTAATGCTTTTTCTTGACCATGAAATTGCGAGACGATTTCTATAGCTAATAACTTTTGACATTCTCTCGGATTTTCAGGTAAATTATCTAGAGGCAAATTAGTTAATAACTCAAAATAATCCTTAATTAAAGCATCAGGAGTTTTCTCTAACTTAGAATACATAGATAACTCATCTTCTTTTAATCCCACATAATTATTGAGGGATTTAGACATTTTTTGACTGCCATCTGTACCAATTAAAATGGGTAATAATAAACCAAATTGAGGTTTCTTACCAAAATGTCTTTGTAAGTCTCTTCCCACTGCAATATTAAACTTTTGATCCGTTCCTCCTAACTCTACGTCTGCATCGATCATTACTGAATCATAACCCTGCATCAAAGGGTAAAGAAACTCATGGAGAAAGATAGGATTTTCTTGTTTATAACGTTCAGCAAATCCTTCTTTAGCTAACATTTGTCCCACAGTCATTGTCGCTAATAGTTCTTGAATCTTTGCTAAGTTTAACTCACTTAACCACTCAGAATTATAACGAATTTCTAAGCGTCCTGGGGTATCAAAATCTAAGATAGGACGCAGTTGATCTAAATAGCTTTTTGCGTTATCCTTAACCTGTTGAGAGGTTAATTGTTTACGGACTTCTGACTTACCTGTGGGATCACCAATTTGTGCGGTAAAATCTCCAATAATAACTACTGCAGTATGACCCGCATCTTGAAATGCTCGTAACTTGCGAAAAGGAATACTATGACCTAAATGGATATCAGTTCCCGTGGGATCAATTCCCAGTTTAACTCGTAAAGGACGGTCTGAAGTTTCTATCAGTTTAACTAAATTTTCTTCAGGGTTATTAGAGTCAGATTGATCGGGAAATATTTCGTTAGTTCCTCGATGTAACCAGTTAAAAGATTCAGTAATATTGACGGATGACATAGTTAAAGGTTAATCGTTGATGATAAAGTCATATAATCTCTATTTTAGCAGAGTTAAAGCCTTCATAAAAATTTTTAAGCTACTATCTACCAGAATACATAAAAATGAAAAAAATCAAAATAACTAATATGAAGTAATCAAACAAAATTTTGACATAGTAGAAGTAATATGTTAGAAAGCTGTAAAATTTTAGAATTTTTATCTCGTTTAAAGCGTAAGATTTAGTTAGGTTTTAAGATAACAATTTACTTAATTGATTGGTAGGGACATAATAGTATTATGTCCTTATTTTTTGTTAGAAGTTTAAACATGATCATCTAAGATATCAAGTAAAAATGGTAAATCTTCTGTTACAGTTTTCCACAAAATATCTAAATCAACTTCATAATAATTATGAATCAATGGGATAGTCTGGTATAATCATCAATTTTTGACATAAATAGTGACCGCTTCTTTTTCAACTTTATGACGAAAATAACGACTTAATTCTGCTGATGTTCTTAAATCAGCTTTTCGCTTAATTATCTCTGATAATTCTAATTCCATAGCAACTAAACGTAAATTAATAATATAAACAGCTTTAATTATATCAAGACATTAACTTGACCTTTGGAGTAAGTCTGATTATTATTAATTTGTTTTAAGGATCTTTGTAAGCTTTCTCTCAATTGAGGAATAGAAAGTAACTCAATGGTTTCTTGTAAGCTTTCATAACTTTTTTGGAAAATCAGGATAGCAGAATCCTCCTCATTTTGTATTTCATAAATAATATCCTCTTCAGTAACAGATTTGATTAAATGGTTTAAATCTTCTGGATGATTGGTAATGTTTAGCTTTTGTATCATTTTAGTTATTGGAATTTCTCAAAAGTCAACGATTCTATAAAACATCATACTTAATCAATTAGATAAAATCAATAAAAATTATATATAAACACAAAAATGACATTAAAATAAAAAAAGAAACTCAAAGATTGAAACTTCATGAAGACCAAAACAGAAACATGGAAATGTGTAGAAGGGTGTGGTGCTTGTTGTAACTTAGATCCAGGCGATCGCCCGGACTTAGAAGACTATTTAACCCCAGAAGAATTAGAGCATTATCTCAGTTTAGTCGGAGAAGACGGATGGTGTATTAATTTTGACCCCGAAACCCGAAAATGTTTAATTTATGAACAACGTCCTCGTTTTTGTCGAGTACAACCTGACACATTCCAAACCATGTATGATATTGATCCCTCTGAATTTAACGACTTTGCCATTGAATGTTGTCGTCAGCAAATAGAAGGGGTTTATGGAGAGAAAAGTACAGAGATGGAACATTATAATAGAGGAATCAGCCAAAATAATTAACCAAACATCAGGAGGTTGGCCTATCGATACCATCTATGGAAACCTGCAAGGACTCAAACCTAGTCAAATTAAGCAGTTAAAACGACTCTATCACCAAAAACTACGGGGCGATCGCTTCACCTCCCCAGAGTTTGCACAAAGACTCGCAGCTATTAGTTCCGATCTCGGTCAAGCAGTATGTACTTATATCAACCGTCGGGGCCAAGTGATGCGAGTGGGAGTGGGAACCCCTAGACAAACCCAAATACCCCCTCTAGAACTCCCTCGTTACGGTGCAGAACGACTTTGTGGTATTCGTTGCATTGCCACCCAACTGAAAAGCGAACCCCCTAAAGAGTCTAGCTTAACGGCTATGGTTCGACAACGACTCGATACCTTAGTGGTGTTATCTGTCACCTCAGAAGGGAAAATGCGACGCGGTGGCGGGGCAACCGGGTATATTAAAGAAGCCTATATTGCCCATTTATTACCCCCCTCAGAATTAAATCCCAATCATACTTATTATTGGACCGTTTCCCCTGCAATGTCCCTAGATACCCTCTCAGAACAAGATTTTTTGGGGTTAGTCGAAGGGTTAGAAGCAGAGTTTCGTCGGGAATATGTGGCCCAACAGGTAGAAGGGGATCATGAACGAGTGATGATTGTGGGGTTACAAACGGCCAAAATGAGCGATCGCACTTTTGCCGAGGAGTTGGCCGAAGTGCAAAGACTGGTAGAAACCGCCGGAGGAGAAACGGTGGAAACCATGCAACAAAAACGCCCTCACCCCCACCCTCAAACCGTTGTTGGTACGGGTAAAGTAGAAGAAATCGCTTTGCGAGTGCAAACCTTGGGGGCTAACTTAGTTGTCTTTAGTATAGACTTATCTCCGGCACAAGTGCGTAATTTAGAAACTCAGTTAGGGGTGAGAGTCATTGACCGGACTGAGGTGATTTTAGATATTTTTGCTCAACGGGCCCAGTCACGGGCCGGAAAATTACAAGTTGAGTTAGCTCAACTAGAATATATGTTGCCTCGATTGATAGGAAGAGGTCAAGCTATGTCTCGCTTAGGGGGTGGGATCGGCACCAGAGGACCAGGGGAAACCAAGTTAGAAACAGAACGGCGATCGATTCAAAGACGTATTTCTCGCTTGCAACAAGAGGTTAATAAGTTACAGTCTCACCGTTCCCGTCTCCGTCAACAGCGTCAGAAACAGGAGGTTCCCAGTATTGCGATCGTCGGTTATACCAATGCGGGTAAGTCCACATTGATCAATGCTTTGACCAATGCAGAAGTGTACACAGCCGATCAACTGTTTGCTACCCTAGATCCCACCACCCGTCGTTTATCTGGGATTGATAACAATACCGGACAACCTTACACTTTTTTATTAACAGATACGGTAGGATTTATTCATGAGTTACCCCCGTCTTTAGTTGACGCATTTCGGGCAACCTTAGAAGAGGTAACCGAAGCGGATGCTTTATTGCATTTAGTGGATTTATCTCACCCTGCTTGGCAACATCAGATACAATCTGTCATGACTATTTTACAGGAAATGCCGTTAGTTCCCGGACCGATTTTATTAGTTTTTAATAAGATTGATACCGTAGACGGGGAAACCTTGAGAGTTGCACAGGAAGAGTATCCTTTAGCTGTTTTTATTTCTGCGAGTCAACGATTAGGGTTAGAAACGTTACGCCATAAATTGAGTCAGTTAGTTCAATATGCCTTACATAATTCCAGATCGTAATACAAGCATCTTTCTTGTTACAAATTCTCATGTCTTTTCAAAGACTTTTTGCCAATGACTGTTTTATTACCAGCTATTATTCCCGTTGCCATGATTATCATCATTGGGGTTATTGCTGGCAAAAAATTAACCCTTCATAAACAAACTTTATCTCAATTAATTGTTTATATTTTAGCCCCTGCTTTAGTAGCTGATAGTTTATACACAACCACTCTATCAGCACAGAATGCAACCCAATTATTATTAGGGGTTTTTATTATTGCTTTTATTCTCTATATCGTAGTTTCAATTATTAGTTATTGTTTCCAGTTTCCCCTGATTACTCATAAAAGTTTAATCGCTACTACCCTTCATCCGAATAATGGCAATATGGGTTTACCTTTAGTGGATTTTGCATTAGGAACAGCCGGATTAGAAAGAGCAGTTATTTATATGATTGGTTCGAGTATTTTATTATTTGGAGTTGCCCCGGCTATTCTGGCAGGAACCAGTTTTAAAAATAGTTTACAAGTTACTTTTAAATTACCCTTAATGTGGGCAATTTTAGCCGGACTAAGTCTTAGATTCTTTAAAATAGAACTCCCTTTTAACTTAGCACAAGCTTTACATTTATTAGGAAGGGCAGCCATTCCCATTGCTTTAATTATTTTAGGAATGGAATTAGTTAATACACAATTTAAGATTACTAAGTTTGAGATGATCTCTTTAAAAATCAGGTTAATTTTAGCTCCTTTAATTGCTTTATTAGTGGGTAGAATGATTCAACTTAATCCATTAGATTTACAAGTTTTTGTCTTACAAAGTGCCATGCCAACCGCAGTTAATACAATCGTTTTAGCTACTGAATTTGGTGGAGAATCTATCAAAGTTGCTCGTACCATTGTTGTCACAACTTTACTTAGTTTTTTGACATTACCATTGGTTTTGTGGGTAGCTGGTAAAGTATAATATTTTTGTTTGATATTAAGAATGGAGAATGGAGAATATACAATGGAGAATATACAATGTAGAATGTAGAATAAAAATCAATCATTCTCATGGAAAAACCCGCTATTAATCAATATCCCATTCATGAACTCATTAAACAACGTTGGAGTCCTGTTGCCTTTAATAATCGTCCCATTGAACCCGAAAAAATTGCTAGTTTATTAGAAGCAGCAAGATGGGCAGCCTCTTGTTTTAATGAACAACCTTGGTTTTTTATTGTGGCAACACAAGACAATACTCAAGAATATGAAAAACTCTTTAGTTGTCTAGTAGAAGCCAATCAAAAATGGGCCAAAGATGCCCCTCTTTTAATGCTTTCTGTCGCTCACTTATCCTTTGAACATAATAATAAACCCAATCGTCACGCCTTTCATGATCTCGGTTTAGCTGTAGGAAACTTAACCTTACAAGCACAATCTTTAGGTTTATTTTTGCATCAAATGGGTGGATTTGATGCCGATAAAGCGAGAAACCTTTATAATATACCCCAAGACTATGAACCCGTGACAGCGATCGCCATTGGTTATCCAGGGAATGTCAGTCAACTTGCTCCTGACTTAGCAGAAAGAGACTTATCACCTCGCACCCGTAAACCCTTGAGAGAGTTTGTCTTCAGAAATACATGGGGACAGTCCTACCTTTAATAATATTTTTATAGAAGAATCAGGCTTCTACCTGTATCTTAGTAGAAGCCCTCCATAAAAGAGTAAATTTTGAACAAAAAACTTAGAAAGGATTATCATCCTCATTATCTAACTGCATATCCCATTTCGCTGCTAAAACTTGAGTAACCATGGCCTCTAAGGTAGCAGCATCCAGGTTAGCATCAGTCTCAGGAATAGGAGAAGAATAGGTGATGGGAATCAAACGTAAACAACGACGATCCTGAATCAAATCAAAATAAGCTTCTTGCTGTGGAGAGCGTTGAAGTTGCAAATAATCGAAACTTTGAACATTAAGATACAAAGAACGATTAACCACAATGGTTGCTTGATGAGGATCATTAAACACTTCAACGATCCACCCCTCCCCTTCGCTTTCTAGGTGTCCATCGAGGGTATGAATATAACGAACCCTTCCGAGATCGTTAAGAATGCGTTTCATGTCCTCAGCATTAACAATAATCCCAAAATCAATGATACAGGGAGCGGGGAACGGTTGTGGGGGGTGATGGTGACTCATAAAAAATTGCCTGAAAGCGCGACGATTGGTATCAGTTAAAAAACTGTAGGAGTAGAAAGATAGGCTAAACTAGCTTTTCTCTCTAATGGGAGTAGAGAAACAATGTTGCTGACGACTTTCAATTGATGCTATGAGACGGTTTTGGTGTAGTTGTCTCTTAGCATGATTCTTGATGCTCCTACGAGCTTATGACTGTAGGATGGTTGGTTCAACAAGTCCACTTAGACAAGGTATTGTCAGAAGTTGTCACACTTTTGATCAATAACCAGGCCAATGACCTGTTGCCATATAACATCATGTTACCGCAATATTCCCTAGGCATTTCCGAAACTTTCAACGGATATGAGTTACTTTGTCTATCGTAAACTTTCTACATAAATGTAGTTAAAAATTCATGTTCAAAGAAATGATTGAAACCCTAGAAAATAGCTGGAGTTCTCTCCTAGGAGCAATTATTTTCTATACTATTATTCCCCTTCCTCATTCTTGGGTGAAAAATTTTCAAGCCATCGCCCGTTGGTCTCCTATAATTGGTTTAGCACTCGGAGCCATCTTAGCCATTATGGACCAAGGATTAACCTTGATTGGGTTTCCCATTAGCATCAGAAGTGCTTTGGTTGTTGGTTTAGGACTTTATCTTACCGGTGGTTTACATTTAGATGGAGTCATGGATAGTGGGGATGGTTTGGCTGTGACGGATGCGGAAAAACGTTTAATTGTGATGCAGGATAGTGTTACAGGAGCGTTTGGTGTGATGGCCGGAGTAATGGTCATTCTTCTCAAGATCGTCGCCTTAAGTGCCATTTCTGAGGGTCGTTGGTGGGGGTTAATGTTAGCGTCTGGTTGGGGAAGATGGGGACAGGTTTGTGCGATCGCTTTTTATCCCTATCTCAAACCTACTGGAAAAGGAGCGTTTCATAAACAGTATCTACAGGTTCCTCAAGATATCTTGGGGAGTTTGCTTGTTTTATGGGGAATGACTGGGATCTTGATTTTACTTGCTCCGGAACAATGGTTGTTTAGGGGAATGGTGGGGGTGATGGGAATGGCGATCGCTTTAGGGGTTGGGGCCTGGTTTAATCACCGTTTTGGGGGTCATACGGGGGATACCTACGGTGCAGTGGTGGAATGGTCTGAAACGTTTATTTTATGCTTTTTAACGATTTATTAATGGTTAGAAAAGGCTTCACTAATAGTTAGGAAACGAAACCCTTTATCTTGGAAACTTTTGATAATGGTTTCTAAAGATTCCACAGTATTTTTACGAGTTAAAGAAGCTGAGGGATGTTTAAAGTTAGGATTCGGTTCTACTCCATCGTGCATTAAAATAATATTATTGGTTCGATAATTTAAAGCTTTTTGAATAATGCTTTTTGTGGTGCTTGTTTTTCGCCAATCTTCAGTATCAACTGTCCATAATGCTGTATTTAATCCAGCTTGATGGGCTATTTTTAAAGTGGACTCATTTTGACTAGCATAAGGCGATCGAAACCAACGAGGTTGAGATCCAATACAACTTTGAATTATTGCCTGAGTTTGTAAAATTTCTTGTTGTTGTTGTTCAGAAGAAATTCGACCCATCCAAGGATGAGTATAACTATGATTACCAATTTCATGGCCATCTAAATAAATACGTTGCAGAATATTACAATGCTGATTAACTTGACTACCCACCACAAAAAAAGTTGCTTTAATATTATACTTTTTTAAAATATCTAAAATCTGTTGAGTATATTCAGGAGAAGGACCATCATCAAAGGTTAAAACTACTGATTTTTTTTGAGCTTTTGCCATCACAGATTGTTTATTATGATAAGTTAGATCAATAAAGGTACTATTATTAATAGTGGTTTCCCAAGGATGGCTTTTACCCTGATAAATATCTAATTTAGCAAAATAATCTGTCCATTGCTCAATACTATCAGCATAAAAAGGAATATAGTTAATATAATTTTGTGCCGATTTATAATAAATAGTATCTGGCTTCAATTCAGCCATGATACTATTAGCTTGCTCTAGTTTTTTTTGAGCCTCTTGAAGTAAAGTTATTCCTCTCTCACTATTTTGTTGACTTCTTGCTTCTTCGAGTAATCTATCTGCTTCATTAAAATATTGGCTTCCTTCAATCAATTTTTTTTCTTCTTCTTGTAATAATTGATTTCTAGAAACGATTTGCTTTTGCTTCGGAGGAGTAACAATTGATAAATTATTTTCAATACTCCTCGTTTTTTTATAATTGTCTTCTTGTTCTAAGTTATTTTCCGAACTTACCTCAGTAGATTTATCAGATAAACTCGCCTTAATTAGAGCAAAACTAATTCCCGAAATAGCACTCAATAAAATTGTTATCAAGAAACCAATTACAATTTTTTCAGATTTATTGATCATGATATTTATTAACAATAATTGTCAAGTAAGTCAGCCCTTATCACATATTTTAAAAAACTGACTTACTTTAACATTTTAACGTCTAATACTTTCTCGAATCCAAAACGGTTTTCCAGAATGAGCATTTAACATCTTAGCAAAATTTTCAGCCTCATATTTTGAGGTAAAACTAGCCACTTGTGTTTCTCCCCTAGAATAAATTATTGCATCGCCACAATAATTGTTTTTAACAAGATTAAGGTTCGATCCATCCGTTTTAACTGCCCACCAGACTTTTTCGCTATTATTAGGAGAACCACATCTTGGCTTCCAAGAAACATTAGGACGGCTTATACTAGGAGGGGGAGAAGAATCGTATCTTGCTGCAATTCTTTCACTATCTCGGAAATCTTTAATTGTTTTTTGGGCTTGATTCAATTCACCTTCAGTTTTAGCCAAATCATTGGTAACTTCACCTAATTTACCTCTAGTTTCCTTCAAGTTTTTTGTTAGGTCTGCTATGTTAGCGTTACTATTTTTGAGGGAATTTTCTAACTGTTCAATTTTACTATCTCTCTCTTGTATTGTATTTTCAAGTTGGGCAATTGTTGTATTATTCTGATCAATTTCTGATTTCATTTCTGTAATCATATTAGTTAGTAAATAACCCCCAACACCAACCCCAGCAACTGTCAAAAATCCTAAAACAATCAAAGAGATGAGCTTAAGATTGGCTGTTTTTTTAGTCTCAGATGTATTAGTATTTGGCCAGGGTTGAGGAGTTGTATTATTGTCTAGATCATCAGGAAGAATTTGAGTTGTCTTAATTTTTTTAGTTTGAGAGGAATGCAAATCTTGATACATTTCATCAGCAGTTGCATAGCGATGATGCTGATTGTCTTTGATCGCTTTATTAATAACTTTTTCTAAATTTGGATCTAAATTCGGTACATATTTTGTCCAATCTAACTCCCCGGTTTCGGGATGAGGTTCAAATTCAACGGGTAATTTATTGGTTAAAGCATAAATCATAGTAAACCCCAAAGAATAAAGATCGCTACTAAGAGTAGGACGACCTTTAAATTGTTCAAGAGACATAAATCCTTCGGTTCCAATGACGACTGAACTAATAACAGAGCCGGAGGAACGCTGAACTTTTCCCATAGAATCTTTAACCGCACCAAAATCGATTAAAACTGGTAATCCATCCTGACTACGAATAATTATATTTTCTGGTTTAATATCGCGATGAATTAATTTTTTATCTTGTACATACTGTAGCGTTTTTAACAGAGAATTCAAAATAGAGAAAGCTTGTTCTTGAGAAATGGGACTAATTTCCGCTAAAGTTTTCCCTTCAACATACTCTTGAACCAGATAAAATTCTCCCTGATCTTCCAAGGATTCATACAGTTCTGGAATATTGAGATGATTGTGCCCTAATTCTTCTAAAACCGCCGCTTCTTTTTTGAAACTTTTGTGAATAATTTCATGATTAATGCTTTCATGATTAATCGGGATAAGTTTTTTAATAACCACTGTTCTTTGTGAAGGTATTCTGGTATCTTTTGCCAAGAAAGTTACGCCAAACCCTCCCCTTCCTAACTCCTTCTCAATTTCATAACGATCAGTCAAGGAGTTAGAGACTACCTCTTTCATTTCTAATGTCTCCGCTTAATTTAACTTAATATAATGCTCAAAACAATTACTTTAATTGTACAAAAAACCAAGAAAAACGAAGCAGTTATCAACAATCTTTTCAAGATAGGGGGTGTGGGAAGTCTGATGAGATTACAAAGATAGAATTGAATTAATCCTACATTCTACATTCTTAATGACTTCTTCCCACCCTTATCTCAACGAACAATTATGGTTTCTCCCCCATCATTTTAGCGATTTACGGGACGTAAACGAGTAACCTTAAGGCGAAAATTTCCCCCGCCGGTTTCTCCAAAGGCCCGAACACGAATAATATAACGACCACTTTCGGTAATGCGAGAAAAAAGTAAAGAATTGGTACTACCATCGGGGCCGTCATCGTTTTCTGCTATGGTGGAACCATCAGATCCTAAGAGTAAGACGACACTATCAAACTCATTGGAAGTGAGATCAATGGCTACTTGGTCCCCTTGTTGCAGTTCTAATGAATAATCCTTGGCAAACCCCCCTTCTCCTGTGGGAATATCTTGCTCAGAGAGGCGATCAGATATTTGTGCATCAGATTGAATAGGAATAGGGTTATAAAGGCGTTGTTGCGCTTTAACGGGAAGGGAAGCGAGTCCGAGGACTAAAGAAAAAATACTAATTGTTAAAGCACGTGAGGTAATTTTACGGCAAAAATAGGTCATATTATCAACAATAGTCAAACGCACTCTATTATAATCAATTGCTTCTCATAGGGTACAAATATTAGCTTAAGAGCGGGACTGGCCGGATTTGAACCGGCGACCTAGCGCTTCAGATTGGTGTAGGTTTCCCTACTCTCTGGACTATCCCTTCACCCTAGATAATGACTTATCCGTAGGTGGTGGCCGTTATGTTATCAGCGTTTTTTCGCTCTCATTAACAATTCCCTTGAGCTACTGATAACCAGTCTCTGCACCTTCTCTACCAGGGACGTAGAGCTTGGCTCAAGATTACCTTATCTGATCACTAGACTTAGGCTTCCTTGAATTTGACCACATTCATGCCTGACGTTTCCGTACAGGATGCCCGATGCTTCAGGAGGCGCTTGCTCTATCCAACTGAGCCACAGCCCCATTTTACTCCCTCCATTATATAGCACTACCCATTAAGGGAGGGTAAATTTTTCTTGTCCCTATTATATAGCAATCAGGTTTCAGTTGTGAGAAAGGGTTTAACAGTGTTAAACCCCTACAAAAGCGATTTGTAGGGACATAATATTATTATGTCCTAATCGGTTCTCATATATCATTCGGTGATTGCTATATAACCTGTTATAACAGGTTATATAAGTTGAGATGTAAACGTGAGGCGGAATTTACTTGCGCATCTCAGACCGACCAAGAGAGGACGGGGTTTCTACCCAATTCATCAGAGAATTGGGTGGAAAGTGTGGGAAGAGATTAAACAGATTTTACAGGACAACCTTCTTCTGCTGTTCCTTCATGAACGGTTTTAACCCATTTTAGGCGTTTAGGTCGAACGGATATGCGTGCAGTAACACAGGGCATAATAATTAACCAGTGCATCATATACAACGTTCCCCGTAAGGTTTGCCAAGCAAAACGAAAGATATCCAAAAAGCTAAACTTCTCTTCATTTTTGATACGACGTAAACCGGTAAACATTCCCCAAAAGGACAGAGATAACATTAACCCGGTCAACGGACTTAATAAGGGTAAACGATGACGAGTGAGAGTCATCATCAGGTCAGGAATAGCTGCGGTTGGCAGTAGATACTGCATCAAAATAAAGGAGATGAGATCAAATTTTTTCCCTAACCCCATAGGTTGATTGAGAATAAATCGCCAATAGTCCAAATAACGTTGATATCCACCTTCAGCCCAACGGTTACGTTGATGCCATAATGCTTTAGCAGTAGTGACTCCTTCTTCTTCTACTGCCGGATGATTTAAAAAGCCAATTTTCCAATCATCCAAGTGCAAACGCATGGTTAAATCTAAATCATCGGTAATGGTTTGTTCATTCCATCCCCCACAGCTAATTAAAGCAGTACGGCGCACAAATTGACCGTTACCCCGTAATTCTCCAATCCCACCGATGGCAATGCGTTTTTGCTGGAAAAAGCTGTCTAAGGCCATTTCTGCTGCTTGTCCTCCGGTCCAGAAGTTTAAGGGTTCATTGGCGATCTGTTTTCTAACTTGAACGGCCCCTATTTCTGTTTGATTGAATAAGGGAACCACCCGTTTTAACAAGTCTGGGGAGACTTTAGCATCAGCATCAAACACAGCGATGATGTCCCCTTGAGTTTTGGTAAATACCCCATTCAACGCCCCAGACTTACCCCCTTGAGACCCGGCTGGACGGTGAATCACATTCAGTTGAGGATATTGTTGGCTTAAGCGATCTAAAATTTCAGGGGTTTTATCGGTACTATGATCATCAACAATCCAAAGATCGTATTTTTCTGGGGGATAGTCTAAATTACATAATTGTGTCACTAACTGACTAATAACGGCTTCTTCGTTTTTTGCTGCTACTAATAGAGACACAGAAGGGGCCTTTGTTAACTTTTCTTCTGATAAGGGTTCGGGAATAGGGTCGGGTTGAGCGAAAATGAGACGAAAAGCTTGTAAGGTAAAAAGGGCAGTTAAGGCGATAATGATCCAGGTTCCCCAAGCAACGAGATGGAGAGTGATGACAATACCCCAAATGGCCATCAATAGAAAGGCTGCTTTTTTACGTCTTCCAGATAATCCTTGGAAAAAGTCGCTTCTAAACTCGTCTTCTTCGTCTTCTGGATCAGACCATTCGGATAATAGGGAACTGATGGAATCTAGGGGATCTTGTTCGTTGTTGTCTATCCAGTAGTTTTTTGCCATAATTCAAGGGTTAGTTTAATTTTGTTTTTTCTACTAAGAACAGGGGATTATAGTTTCTGATCCCCTGTGTTTGTTCATCTTGTTTAGTCCATATTTTAACGAAAAATGTTCATTTTTTGAGTCTGGTTAATGGTTATTCATCTTCACTGAGTTAATAACCTGAGTTTCTAAGGGTTTGATCATCTTTATAGGATCGTTAACACCAGCCCATTTTGCCCATAATTGACTAATTTGTTGATACAGTTGGTTATAATCTTTCTCTGGACTGATAGTTAAACGCCAAGGGATAGGAATACCTGAATAACCATTATAAGCCCCTGATACCGTTGCTGTAATACCAAGAATTAGGGGATGGTTAAATTGAGATGCTTGTAAAATACTTAGTTTAAAGTTATCTGGAGTTCGATAAAAACAGTACAAAGATAAAAGTAAATAGTTATTATCGATCGCAGTTTTTTGTCGAAACTTTTTTGTCAGGTCAGTTAATGAAGTATGATTGTCTAAAAATGTCTGTATTTCTTCTAGAAAGGGTGCAAGGGTTAAGATTTTTTTTAATGATTCGTTATTCGAGTTTAAAATTAAATTGGTTATTTGTCTAAATAACATAATATCGTTAATTATGTTTTGATTGATTTCTATGTTTTTAATTTGTTCAGATAAAAGATATTCTGTTTCATGAAAAAAGAGAATTAAAGGCAAAATTCTTAAAATCAATTCTCCAGAACTTATATTTTCATCTTGCAATGCGATCGCCTCACAAGTTTCTGGGGCTATTGTTTCAGTATTAAGTAAATTTATGATGATTTTTTTGTTAATTATTTGCCAATTTAATTCTGTTGTTTTTTTTTCTATTATTCGTGTGGCAATTATCGGACCAAATAAGCTTCCTCGAAAACGATTTAAGAGAGATTGACTCATATATTTTTTGTTAAAATGTAACACAAGCATCCTGCTTGTATTACTGTTTTCTAGTTAGTATTTATAGTAATTGTACCATATTGGTATATTCTGTTATAAATTCATCGTAAGTTAAACTATCCTTTTCAGTTTGTGGACTCCAAATTAGTTCAAATTTAAGTAAATAATCAGAAGGCATTGAGCCTAGGGTATTTAAGGCTTCTTTTAGGTCATCTGGGGTTCTAATTTCTTGAAATAAAGGTTTATCATGAGCGGTTCCTACTAATAAAGTGACCACAATATACATCGCTGATTCATCATCAGGAGAAGTGACTGTTTTTTGTTTAATATTGCCTTCAATATTAGATAATGTTTCTACACTTAATTTACTTCTTTGTTCTAGAGATAAACGATTAAATTTAGACTCTGCTTGCTCAATATTAATTTTCTCAGATCGATGAATATGATGGGTCCAATATTCAGAATTTCTTAGTAAGATTAAAATGGATTCTTGTAATAATTCTTTTAATCCTTCTTCTGTACTGGTATCCACCCTTAAACTGAGTTCTGTTAACCCTGATTGAACATCGGTTGCTAATGCTAATAAAGCAATTTGTAACTCAGAAATGGTAACAATATTATTATCTCTTTCTTTATTATAAGCAGTAGAATGATGATCATTATTATTACCAGATAATGCTGATTTGAGCATACTAGAGACAATAGCAAAGATAATAATTCCTGAAATACCAGCAAAGATAACTCCCAAAAATATCTTTCCCCCTCCATTATCAGAAGAGGTTCCAGAACTAGAATAGTTACGAGAATTATTATTATTATAACTAGGAGAATTATTATAGGAACGACTACGATTTGAGGAACGTCTGTTAGATCGTGATCCTGATGAACTACTAGAATTTTTAGAGGAAGAATTACTACTGGAACCCGATGATTTTTGTTTAAATGATCCTCCTCCACTGCGTCCCCCACTGCTTCTTGCTTGTGCTTCTGTTTGCACCGTTAACCAGTTATTAGATGTGTTGGGTATTTGTGATACTTCAAGGGTGTTTATGGTTGCGATCGCTGCTATGGTTGTTAGCAATAATTTTGTTGTCTTTTGTAACATAATTAATCATTGTTTGTTCCTACTATATTAAGTATTCCCAAAAATTGTTGATAAGTTAAACTGTAGGGTGGACATTGCCCACCTTTGGTTTTTTGATACAATTAAAGTTAGTTATCATATAGGGATTCAGCAGTCAGGATAAAATCAAATAATTTACGTTTTTTAAAACTATTAAATGTTTAAGAGCGTGTTTGTTAAAAAAACATGAAAAAATTAGGAGTAAGGGCAAACTTTTATATATTATCAATAGCTAAGATCAGTTTTTCATTTCCCCACCTGCTCATTTGAATATTTTGTTGACAAACAGTATTCAAGGAGGAATAAAAATAAGATGAAACTAAGTCCCCTAGATTTTCCCAAGATAATTGAAGAATTTAAAAAGCTAATCTCGAATCTATTTTTTGAAGGTCAAGAACCAACCTGGTTATCTCCATTAATTAACTATATTTTACTCGGTGTCCTAATTTTATTAGCTGCTTGGGGATTTTTGTTTGTAGTCAGCAAAATAAAAAAATTATGGATAGAAGAATTTTGGCCATTATTTCATAAACCTGAACAAAAAAGACGCAGATTACAAAGACAAAGATTTGCCGAACGTCTTGAATATGAAATTAGACAGTTAAACAGTCGTGAGGAATGGAAAGATTATCTATTTACGGAATTAGAAGCAGAAATTGAAGCAGAAGGAAGACGAAAAAATTCTAGTTTATTTCCTTTTATACCAACACCTAAAAGAGGATTACGCCGTGAAAAATCACTTTCTAAAGCATTAGAATTTAGTACCGAAAGACTTATTTTAGTAGAAGGAGAACCGGGATCTGGGAAAAGTGTAGCTTTGCGTTATGTTACTCAAAAATTGGCCAAACAAGCAAGTACAAGTAACAATATAAAAAGTGTCATTCCTCTCTATATTAATCTCAAAAAATTAGAAAGAGACTCCGAAGAAATTGATAGAAACTTAATTGAAGCATTCGTCAGAAAAGAATTAAACCGTATTAATGATCGGGATATTGAGGAATTTTTAGATAAGGAATTTTATCAAGGACTTAAAGAAGGAACTTGGTTATTTTTATTTGATTCTTTTGATGAGTTACCAGAGGTATTAAGTTCTGTTGAAGCAGATGAAGTTACCAGAAGTTATGCAGAAGCGATAGACGATTTTTTAAACAGTTTAAATAATCAATGTCGAGGTATTATTGCGTCTCGTCAGTTTCGAGGACCGAAACATTTAGGATGGCCTCGTTTTCGTATTTTACCCTTAGAAAATCGTCGTTTAGAACTCATTCGTAAAGCAGAACTAAAACCTCCTATTGAAAAAGAATTAATTAAACAATGGAGAAATGCGTCCCATGAAATTCAAGAAATGACAAAAAATCCCATGTTTTTAGGTATTCTCTGTGAAAATATGCGAGATGGTAGTCCTTTTCCTGAAAATGGTCATACTGTATTTGAAAGTTACTTAAATAAACGACTAACCCGTGATCAAGAACGTTTAAAAAAGCGTTTTAACCTCGAACCGAATGAAGTTAGGGCGATCGCTGAACAAGTTGCTTTTTGTATGACTCTAGATAAACATTTAGGTCTGAGTCCAACTCGTGAGGCCATTGGTGAAGGAATGACTGATGTTGGTTTTAGAGTTCCAGGTCATTTTGATAAACTTCTCAATGCGTTAGAATATCTAAAATTAGCCCGTTCTGAAGAAGAAACCATTGCAGGAGAGTCGCAGAAATTTACCTTTTCTCATCGTCGTTTTCAGGAATATTTTGCTACTTGTATTGTTCTAGATGATCTTGAACGTATTAGTCCCAAACAGTTGTTAAAAGATGGTCGTTGGAGAGAAACAACGGTGGTTATTTTTCAGACACAACCATCAGAAACTTTTACACCTATTTTGACAGAAGTGAATAAAATGTTAACTGAGATGGTGAGAGATGTGTCAGGATTAATTGATGATCCGAGAGGATATGTTAATCATGAGTCACAAGAGGAAAACACTTCACTTCCTCAACCTTTTCCTTGGCCTGATGGTGTTATTCATCTATTAGGAATTTTGCAAGATGGTTTTAGCAGTCGTTTAGAAGATTTAGAAGATAATATTAAATATCAAGCAGAATGTTTATTATTATCTGCAACGGTTACGGGAACCCTTCAAGATCGAAAATGGGGTTTAGAAGTTGCTGGAAGTACGTCTCAAACTGTTTTCTTGTGGTTACTTCGTGATGCGTTTGCGAGTGATAGTCAATGGTTAAAAGAAGTCGCTTATCGACAGACTGCTAGACTAGGAACAATTCCCGATGATATTTCTGCTGGTATTCGTAGAACATTATTGTATCTATTTTCTACTGGACGTTTATATAAGGAATATTTTACGACGGAAGCGCATTTATCTCGACTGGATAATTCAAAACAGTATCTTAACAGTTTACGACTTTTATGGTGGGTTAAACCCATTACTTTTTGTTTACAGATCCTATCTTTCATTCTATTATTTTATATTAGCTATAACTTTATGAGCTATAAACTTAGAGAGTTTATTTTATTCACTGGAATGATCTCTTTTATTGTCTTCGAGTTTCATTTTAGGTTGCAAAAGTTGTCATTTATGATCTCATACAGAAAGATATCTTCAGATAATTTGTTGTGGAGAAATCTTATCGATTTAATTCTTTTATCTTTGCCATATCTATATATATTTCCTCTTTTCTGGTCTATTTTTGCAATTCTAGCTGTTAATACAGGAGAATTTACTAAATTTATTTGGTGGATTTTCTTGTTTGGATTTCCATTTTTATATTTTGTTTTGAATTCTAGAAAGATTTTAAAAATGTGTAGATATATTTTGGAGAATTCTTGGACATATATTATTCTTTTGAGTTATTC
>JBFRWG010000174.1:0-11369 GCA_051439445.1 Crocosphaera sp. | reverse complement strand
TCTCGTCTAAGACTGGGTTGCCTTGACCATCGAGTAGTCTGACTTCGGCGTTGGGAATGCCTGATTCTCCACTATCTTGAATGCCGTTGGCGTTGAGGTCTTCAAAGACGAAGTTTCCTAAACTGGCAAAATTAATTAGCCCTGCATCAATACTGAAGTCATCGCTTTGCCCGACGAAGAAGTTATCAGTAAATCCTTCTCCCTCGAAAACATCAATGACATCACTATCTGCTGTATCGTCTGTTCCTTGATTCCCTATGGTAAAGGCATCAAATCCTGTGGGGAGTTCAAATCCTACACTATAGGTATTATTGGCATCTACGGTAAATTCATAGTAGCCTTTTTCTACTTCTGGAGTATTGAGGTTATCTCCTGTGGTGGTGCTGGCAATTTCATCTCCATTGGCATCAAATAGGGTGACGGTGGCTCCATCCACCCCTGCTTCTCCTGCATCTTGAATACCGTTTCCATTGTCGTCAGAGAAGAGGAAATCACCAATTTTTACTTTTTTGACTAATCCTGCATCAAAGCTAAAGTCATCTGTTTCTCCTACTGATACCAAACTAATCAGTCCATTGGCATCTACATCACTGTCTACTGTATCTTGAGTGTTTCCGTTAACATCTGCTGTGGTAAAGCCACTAAATCCTAAAACTTCGGGAACAACAAATTGAATTTGATAGTCTGCGTTGCCTTCAACCGTAAACTGGTATGAACCAATGTCTCCTAACAAAGGATCATCAACGGTTGTGGTTGTTTGAAGTACAATCCCGTCAGTATCGAGTAACTGAACGGTGACTCCCCCCACCCCTTCTTCGTTGGCATCTTGAATGCCATCTCCATCTTGGTCATAGAAGACAAAATCCCCAATGACAACTTGTGGATTGGACTGAGGTTGGTTAAACAAGAAATCAGCCGTTGTTGTTGCCTCTCCAAAAGCTTGGAATCGGTCAAAGGCTAACCCAACATTGCGAATTTCTCCTGCGGGGTCATTAGCTCCCCCTTTTTCACCAATGTAGGAAATACGAACAAAGTCTACAATCGCCTCTCCAGCGTCAAATGACCATTCCCAGTGTTTTCCGTCTAAAGACAAAGGATTATACAACCAATCGCTAAAACTACGACCATCTGGGGCTGTGGTTTGCAGTTGTTGTTCTGCTGTGCGAGCATTTCCGTCATAATCTACTTGATAACGGGCTTCATTCTGGAATTCCACGGGAACCCAAACACTTTGACCCAGAGGACTGATAATCGTTTCTAATAAGTCAGGTCCATTATTGGCATCTCCGTCCTGGTCTGTATTGGTAAAGACTTCTACTTGCCACTGTTCCCCTAAGTTATAGGTGGGTACACCGCTTTGAATGGGATAGGCAGCATCAATATCCCAAATCCAACCACTTCCTGATGAGGTGGGCAAAGTATATTCAATTAAAAGGGTGGGAACGGTATTTACACCATCGTACAGCCCTCGACCTCGTAAGACGTAATCTCCCATCAATCCAACGTCTTCGCCATTCTCATAATCAAATTGGAGTTTATTGAAGCGGTTAGCAATATCGTACGGACCTGTGGCTAGGTCATTAACAAAGGCTTCTGTTCCTTGTCTGTTGGTGGTTCCAGGGGCGCTTGGTTCGTTTCTTCTTTCGAGAACCATCGAGTTCCCCCCTTGAAACGTGTCGGGAACAAAGTCTTGATTAACATCCCACCAGAACTTAAAACCAATATCTGCCCAGACCTGATCAGCTTCTGAGTCTAAGGCAATATTATCTGCATTCCCTCCCCCTGCTAAGAGGTCATCTGCATCTTCAAAGTCTGTTCCACCAATTTGATTTCCGTTATCGAGAAGGGTGACGGTATAAACTTTATCGGCACTGGTTAAGAGGGTTCCTGAAATATCTGGATTTTCTGGTACGATTCCTCCATTGGGATCTGGATCTCCGTTGGGGTCTATCTCTTCTCCAGCATTCGGCTCTATGGGAGCCTCAGGAATAATGTAGTTGAATCCACTATTGGTGGGGGTTTGATAACCATTTAAAGAATTGCCGTCGGTATCAATAACTCGAACAATGTATTGTCCCTGATCTACGTCGTCAAATGTATAGTTTCCGCTTGCATCAGTTGTGGTGACGTATTCTGGGGTTAAATCAGCCGTGCCATTCTCGATTCGATAGAGAGCAACGGTCCAATTCTCTAGAGGACTATCGAGTACATCTGCGAGTAGGTTTTCATTAACATCTGATAGTAATTGTCCTGATAATGTGGCCATTTGTATCTGCGCTCCTTAAATTTTGATTTAATTTGAGTGAATATAGAGAAAAACATAGTTAAACAAGGATTCAAAGGATTCAATGGATTTAAAAGAAGATACAGAAGGGGTAGGGGGATATCTACGTTACGTTCTTCTTTGTGTGTAGGTTTAGGGAGGGGCTTCCCTGAAGAATAATAACTTTTTATTGTTGATTCTCCGTACACATATCTAAGCATAATCAACCCCTAGAGAAAACGTCAATAGCAATTTTAATATTTTCATTATTTCCGTATAAATACAGACTAAATAATGTATTACTTTTTGATATTTACTTTTCTTAATCAAGAATTTGCGTATTCTTACTGATTTTTGCCTAAAGCTGGTTTTAAAATGTTTTATTGTTAAAATGGAGGCTTTTTATGTTGATTTTAATTTGCATTAGCTATTTAAAAATAAAATTAGTATGCAAAAGTATAGTAAATTATATTTTATTTAAAAATAAAAATAGTATGTATTTTTTAAGGTTTTTTTGAGTTATTTGATGGGTTTTGAAAAAACAAAAATACTTTTTATTTAGTCTGATTTTTAAAGTTTTTCCTGCTCTTTATTGTTAACAAAAATCGGAAAAGCAGACACATCCGAGACTGTACGGTATCATGATTGAGTCTCAACTCCAGGTCAGTTGTATGAAATGGTGTGTTTTGATTACAACTTATAATCGGTGTCAGTTGCTCAAAAGAGCAATTGATTCAGCGATGGCCCAAACGATTCCTTGCGAAATTATCGTGATTGATGATGCTTCTACGGATGAAACTGGGGATTATCTCCGAAGTTTGGGAAATAAAATAAAATTTCAAAGTAATAAGAATAATTGTGGTCATTCAGCTTCCGTCAATCGGGGGGTTCAGCTTGCCGATGGGGATTGGATTAAAATGTTAGATGATGACGATTACTTGGCAGCCAATTGTCTTGAGATGATGAATGAAGCAGTATCAGTTTATCCCCAAGCGGTGATTTGTTCGGTAAAAGCCATTCAAATCAATAAAAATGGAATAAAATGCGGCAAAACTCCCTCAGTGGGTTCTCAAAAAATAACTCATATTCCTCAGCGTCATATACATTCTCAAATGCTCATCGAGCGACTACCCTTTGGGACTCCTGTGCAAATCGCATTCCGAAAAGATGCTTTCCTGCGTTCTGGTGGTTGGGATTCTAAACTAGATTTACATTATGATGACATTGATTCTTGGATCAGAATTTCCCAGTTTGGGGATGCTGTTTTTATTAATCAATATTTAGCTTATCGTTATGTTTGGCTAGGAGGGTACAATAAGCAATTACCCATTAAAAAACGATTAGCCATGAATTGGCTAATTAAACAGCGACTTTATTCCCTCATTGATCACCAATATCATACCCATTTACCCTCTCTATCTGATCTGCAAAATTACCTACAATTATATTGGGGATTAATTGCTCTTAAACAACTAGAACTGATAACTTGTTATCAACTCGTTTTTCCGGCTATTTTATCTATTCAAGCATGGCGTTTATTATTCAATGCGCTTTTTATTCCCAAAAGTTTAGAGATTAATTTAGCATAATCAATCATATTATGGAATTACTGAATAATCCGTTGGATTTTACTGTTACAATTGTTACCTATAATGGGGCAAAACGCTTACCTGATGTACTCAAAAAACTAAGCAATCAAATTAATACAGAGACGATTTCCTGGGAAGTGTTAGTGGTGGATAATAATAGTACAGATCAGATAGAAGAAATCATTAAAAGCTTTCAAAATAAATCCTCATTCCCAGTTCCTTTAAGATATACTTTTGAGCAAAAACAAGGAGCCGGTTATGCCCGTCAAAAAGCGATTCAAGAAGCTCAATCTGATTTAATTGGCTTTCTAGATGATGATAATTTACCGATGGATAATTGGGTAATTTCAGCCTATCAGTTTGCTCAAAACTATCCCAATGCAGGTGCTTATGGAAGTCAGATTCATGGAGAATATGAAGTGAATCCTCCTGTCAATTTTGAACGGATTAAAGCTTTTTTAGCTATTACAGAAAGAGGAAATGAGCCATTATTGTATAATCCGAAATCAAGATTTTTACCCCCTTCTGCGGGATTAGTTGTGCGTCGAGAGGCATGGTTAAAAACTGTACCTAATAACTGTGTTTTAACGGGAAGAGTTAAAGATAATATGTTAACTTCTGAAGACTTAGAAGCATTGAGCTATCTTCAACAGTCTGATTGGGAAATTTGGTATAATCCCCAAATGGAAGTGTTTCATAAAATTCCCAAACATCGTTTAACTAAAGACTATCTTATTCAACATTTAGGAGGGATTGGTTTAAGTCGTTATATTACTAGAACAGTAGGAATTAAACCTATTTTTATCCCCTTTATTGTAGTCGCTTATTGGGTTAATGATTTGAAAAAAATGCTTATTCACGTTCTTAAATATGGTCTAATCTTACAAGAGGATATTGTCACTGCTGCTGAAAGACAATTAATTGTTAAAAGTTTACTCAGTCCCTTTTATTTTTGGTTCAAAAGTTCTGTAAAACCTGCATTTTTTAACCAGAAAAATTAAGATAACAGTTCTCATATTTGTGAGGGACAGACTCTTCTGAGAAAATAAGGAGGATTGAACAGTGTTAAACCCCTACAAGGGTATCTCTATAGGGGCATAAATCCAATACTTCGTAACTAATTATTATGATAATATAGCCAATCTTGTATTTCTTTAGCTAACCAAGCACATTCTGCTTCTTTAAGGTTTTCTCCAATAATATAACTTCTTTGTTTTGTTTTGATTTTAACTGAATGACTTCTAGCTGCTTCATATAAGAAAACACCAAGGATATCCTCATTTAATCCCTCAATAGACTGATAAGTTAATCCAAAAATGGTTCTTTTTATCTTAAAAGAATTATCTAAAAAAACAACTTTCATATCTTTACAATATTGATAAACCATGAGTAAAAATAGAAGAGAAAAGGGGAAGAAACTTAAGGTGATAATACCAATAATAACTAGACTGATAAATAAACTGGTATCATCCATTTTATATATCATTTTACGAGGCAAATATAAAGATAGTTTATTATCTGTTTTTGTAACAATAAAACGACTATATTTAGGTTGAATGAGTTGGTTAAGAGATTTATCTGGAGCGAGTAGTAACTGTTTTTTTTGTAAACATTCTAATGCTTCTTGTGCTGTTTGAAATCGTTTTTCTATGGAGATATTCGTCGCTTTTTCTAACCAGTATAGAAAATAGTTGGCAATCTTAACTTTATCATCAAATTGAATTTGAGAGTCTTCATGAGGTAAGTCAACAGGAGATATTCCTGTTAATAAATGAATTAAAGTTGCTCCTAATGCGTAAATATCTGATGGGGGAACTGCTCTACCCCAAAACTGTTCTAAGGGTGCATAACCACTACTTCCTACTACTGTAAAAGTGACACCAGTGACGGCCCCTTGTGCTTGTACAGCACCAAAATCAATTAAATAAATATGATTATCTTCTCCTAAAATGAGGTTACTGGGTTTAATATCTCGATGAATAACTAAAGGGTTTAAGTTGTGTAAATAAACTAATATTTCTAAAATTTGTATGGCAATATTATAGGTTTCTTGTTCACTAAAAATCTTTCCTCTTTCTAGGAATTCTTGTAAGGATGATCCTGGAATATAATCTTGTACCAAACCAAACCAAGCAACTCCTTCACCTAGCTCTTTATCGAGATCAAAATAGTCTCTATATTTGGGTATTTTTGGGTGTTCAAGAGACTGTAATACTTGGGCTTCTCTTTCAAATAGTTTTAATTCTTCCCATTGCATTTGAGGACTAAATGCTAATAGTTTTACTGTGACATTTTCTTGCGATCGCTTGTCTATAGCTAACCAAGTTTGATGACCAGTTGCTGTTTGTCCTAATCTTTGTTTTAATTGATAGTTTTCAACGAGAATATCACCAGTATTAAACATAATTTTTACTTAATTTACTTTAACCAATTTTGAATTTCTTTTGCTAACCAAAGGGCTTCATCTTCTGTTAATTTATCCCCTAACATATAAATCATTTGTCTGGTATTAATACTCACTTTATATTGGTTAAGTAGTTGATGAATAAACACTCCAACCACATTCTTTTTTTGCTCTTGATCTTCAGAATAATTTAATCCTAATATCTTTTGGTTTATTTTTAAGTTTTCTTTATCAAAAATTAAGCAAGTTTCTGCTCCTAGACGACTAATTAAATAGACAATTAAAAGACCAAGAATCGTTAAAAAACTGATACCTCCCATGATCTCTAAAGAAGCAATAATAAAGTCTGCATTTTTAACAGTTATGCCGGTAATAATTAGTGAAAAAGGGACAACAAACAATCCTGAAAAAGTCATTAAGGGAATTATTTTTTTTGAATTTGATTTCTTTAAAATATTTTTTCTGGTTAAAATTGTCCCTAAGAAAGTTGAGTAAGAGGAGGGAATACTTAACTGAATAGAGTCTGATTTTTTACTCAGTTTAATTTTGGTTATTAACTGCTCTCTTTGAGATTTACTTAATTTACTTTCTGAATATTTATTCTTAGTTGTAGGAGGATTTTTTAAACGGTATAGAGCTTCTCTTGCACTTTGGTATCGTTGAGAAATCTTGATGTCAGTTAAGGTATTTAACCATTGTTTAAAAGTGGGTTTAATCTTTCCTTGATTGTCAAAATTAATTTGATAATCTTGATTATGTAAGTCGGTAGGAGAAATACCGGTTAAAAGATGAATTAATGTAGCTCCTAAGGCATATAAATCAGAGGAAGGAACAGCTTTGCCCCAAAATTGTTCTAAGGGAGTATAACCACTGGTTCCCACTACAGTAAAGGTAATATTAGTTACCGAATTTTCATCTTGAACCGCACCAAAATCAATTAAATAGATGTTTTCATCTTCTCCTAAAACTAGGTTACTGGGTTTAATATCTCGATGTAAAACAGGAGGATTTAATTCATGTAAATAAATTAAAATATTGAGAACTTTAATAGCAATTTTACGAATTTGACTCTCAGTAAATCTATGACCTGTTTCTAACAATTCTTGTAAAGATTGTCCTGGAATATAGTCTTCTACTAAAGCAAACCAAGGCACACCATTGCCAACTTCCTGAGAAATTTCAAAATAGTTTTGATAACGAGGAATAAAAGGATGGTCTAAACTTTCTAAAACTTGTGCTTCTCGTTCAAATAGTTTAAATTGTTCCCAAGATAGTTGGGGATTAAAGGCTAATAATTTAACCGTTACTTGTTCATAAACCTTAGGCTGAAAAATCTGATTCAAGCGAAAATACCACTTTAACCAAGGCATCTTTTTAGTTTTCTCAATGGACAAATCAATGGGAGATAAAAGATCATCCGCTAACCAAGTTTGATGTCCAATCGCCGTTTTTCCCAAGGGTTCTAAAAGTCGATAACGTTTGTAAAGAATATCCCCAACTTGAAACATAATATTGATAATTATTTAATCATTCATTCTCTATTTATATAGTAATTGCTCCCCAGAAAAGCGAGTTTATTGATTAAAATTTATATTTCTTGTCACCCTCAACTCCCATAATAGAAACAGAGAACCAGTTATGAGATATCAAGAATGAGTACCAATGACACCATGAAAGTGGGTATATTAGGCTTCGGGGGACTCGGACAAGCTGCGACCAAAGTTCTCGCTCCAAAACAAGAAATGGACTGGGTTGCGGCCGCCGATCTCAAAGGGTATGCTTATTGTGAAACAGGACTAGACCCTCAAAAGGCGATCGCCACTTACCATCAACAGGGATCGATCGGTTATCTGGAACCCTACGGAACCCTTAGCCACCATAGTATCAAAAACTTACTGGAAACCGCTCAGGTTGACGGCTACTTTTTAGCCCTTCCTAACCTTCCTAACACCTTTATGGCTGATGTGGCAAGACAGTTTATCGCTTCGGGATGGCAAGGGGTGTTAGTGGATGCCCTCAAGCGCACCAGTGCTGTTGAACAATTGCTACAATTACGAGGGGACTTAGAAGCAGCCGGTATCACCTATATGACGGGATGTGGTGCGACTCCTGGCCTACTAACTGCTGCTGCGGCAGTTGCTGCTCAAAGTTATCAGGAGATTCATGGGGTAAAAATTACCTTTGGTGTGGGTATTGCTAACTGGGAAGCTTATCGGGCCACTATTCGTGAGGATATTGCCCATTTACCAGGTTTTACTGTGGATAAAGCCAAGGCCATGACTGATGCTGAAGTGGAAGCTTTTCTTGATCAAACCAATGGTATCTTAACCCTAGAAAATATGGAACACGCTGACGATATTATGTTAGAGTTAGCCGGTATTTGTTCTCGCGATCGGGTGACGGTTGGGGGTGTGGTAGATACTCGTAATGCCAAAAAACCTTTAAGTACCAATGTGCAGATAACGGGACGCACCTTTGAAGGGAAAATATCCACCCATACCTTTACCTTAGGGGATGAAACCAGTATGGCGGCTAATGTGTGCGGACCGGCTTTTGGTTATCTTAAAGCAGGGTTGTCTTTACATCGTCGTGGGATTCATGGTTTATTTACCGCAGCAGAAATCATGCCCCATTTTGTTAGATAAAGAGGAAAAAAGAGGATAGGTTCTCAATGAACCTATCCCAACTTTGTTTGTTAAAAGATCAATTAAGCTTTCTTGTTATCTTTTTTAGAAGCTAATTTTTTCTTGAAGAAAGTTCCAAATCCTAAAGCGGTTCCTGCACCCAAAATAGTGAGAGGTTCGGGAACTGCACTAACTTCGACATACTTAACTAGATAATCATCATTGCCACCTTGTACAGTAAAACCAAACACTGTACCTGTAGGACATAGATTTTATGTTCTGTCCAACTCACCTTCCTAAGTAGGGATTTTGACTTCCACAAAATCCCTACTTAGGAAAATTAGGAAAAAAGAACTTGATTGCGCCGGTTCCCAAAGCTAAAATTAAACCAACAACCACGGAACGATTAATAAATTCTTGTGAGTCTAGACGTTTACTAATTCCTTTAACTTCTGCATCAAGGGTTTTGATTTCTCCTTTTAATTCTGCCTCTAGTGTATCGATTCTTCCTGTTAAGTTAGTCTCTAAATTATCGATTTTGGCATTTAATTCGGTTTCAAGTTTATCCATTCTCCCATTTAATTCGGTTTCAAGTTTATCCATTTTGGTGGTTAACTCAGCTTCAAGTTGATTCATTCTCCCATTTAACTCAGTTTTGAGTTGATCCATTTTGGCATTTAATTCGGTTTCAAGTTTATCCATTCTCCCATTTAATTCGGTTTCGAGTTTATCCATTTTGCCAGTTAACTCAGCTTCAAGTTTATCCATTTTGCCAGTTAACTCAGTTTCAAGTTTATCCATTTTGCCAGTTAACTCAGCTTCAAGTCTCACCTGACTCACTTTGATTTCTGTCACATCTTTTTGTAGGAAGTCTAATTTTTGATTAATTTGGCCTAAGACTTCTTCTAGGGAATAAGTAACGGTAATAGGAGTTTGACTCATGGATTTAACTTGAATAAAAATCTAATAAGACTATTTTAGTTTAATTTTATTACGACAGTAGGGGCATAATATATTATGCCTCTACACAACATATACTATGCCCCTAATCAATTAAATTTAAACTGGCCAGAAAATTAAATTATACAGTGGCCATAACTTCTGCTTCTTTGGCTTGCATCACTTTCATTAAATCTAACATCCGACAAGAATAACCCCATTCATTGTCGTACCAAGAAATAACTTTAAAGAAGTTGGAATTTAATTCCATACCAGCTTTAGCATCAAAAATACTAGAGTGATAATCTCCTTCAAAATCCATCGATACCACATCTTCATCGGTGTAACCTAAAACCCCTTTTAAATCACCCGTTGCTGCTGCTTTCATGGCTTCACAAATGGCTTCGTAACTGGTAGCTTTTTCGGTTTTAAAGGTAAGATCAACCACAGAAACATCGGGAGTGGGAACCCGTAACGCCATCCCGGTTAACTTACCCTTTAATTCAGGGATCACCAGAGTCACCGCTTTAGCTGCGCCTGTGGAGGCGGGAATGATGTTTTGGGCTGCACCTCGTCCCCCCCGTAAATCTTTCTTGCTAGGCCCATCTACGGTGGGCTGAGTGGCTGTCATGGCGTGTACTGTGGTCATTAACCCTTCTGCTAAACCAAAGTTATCGTTGATCACTTTGGCAATGGGGGCTAAACAGTTGGTGGTACAACTGGCATTAGAGACAATATAATCTTTAGAGGGATCGTATTGGTTGTCGTTAACGCCCATAACAAAGGTGTTAACTTTCTCAGGATCTTTAGTAGGTGCAGAAATAACCACCCGTTTTGCCCCTGCTTTGAGGTGTTTACTGGCAGTTTCATGGGTGGTGAATAAACCAGTGGACTCTACCACATAATCTACCCCAAGTTGTCCCCAAGGTAATTCTTCGGGGTTGCGAATGGCAAAACAGGGGATTAATTTACCATTGACGACAATACCTTCCTCCGTTGCTTCTACTGTGCCATCAAAACGTCCGTGGGTAGAATCATATTTGAGTAAATAGGCGATATTCTTAGCAGGAACGAGATCGTTAATGCCTACAAATTCAAAATCAGGGTTATTGATACCTGCGCGAAAGACTAATCTACCAATACGGCCAAACCCGTTAATACCTACTTTAATTTTTGCCATGAGAGAAACTCCTTAAAAATGAACAATTTTTCAACTTGAGGGGAAAAAATAATGCTGCTTGTTTATTCCATTGAAGGAAGATTAGTTACTCATATACTAGGATTGTTTGGCCAAATCCTCTCAATATGAATAAAGTTTTTAGATTGTTGAGGGTCGTTATTTCAAGGTTAAGTTAAAGGCTTCCATTATATAATCATAGAGGATAAAAAACTGTTAAATTAAAATTAACCTTTAAGAAAGACTGTTTACCTAAAATCTTGGCAGAATGCCCCCGCTATAGGTAAGGGGGATTCATCGAAGGCGTAGCCAAGTACCCCCAAACCCTTAGCGGTGGGATGAATGCCAAGGAATAAATTAAATGCGTAGCAAC
>JBFRWG010000173.1:0-13354 GCA_051439445.1 Crocosphaera sp. | reverse complement strand
GTTGAAATGCAGTGTATCAAGAGCGTTAGTTCTTGAGGGTAGGAAGCCAAGGTCGCGCATTCGGAGGCTTCCTCCGAATGATTTGAGCGACCGTCCACCCTCAACGTAGTAGGGTGGGGTACTTCACTGTATTATCTTGTCACCGACAACCCTTCTATGATCAGAGATGGGGTATAACAAGACCCCATCCAACGATTATCGCAGCCTAAACCGACAATTTCTTGTAAAGCTTGATAAACATTGCCACTAACCATTGTATCTTTAACCCTGCCTGTAATCTCTCCATTATTAACCCCATAACCGAGATCCACATTAATGGAAAAATCCCCCGAAATGTCGGCTCCACCCCCTAAGATTTGATCAACAATCAGACCCCCATCTAACTGTTTAATTAAATCATTAAAATGGCTAGTTCCTGGTTCTACCACTAAATTAATTAAACTAGGAGTAGGATAACTGCCCAGACTAGGACGAAAACCATTCCCCGTACTCTTGGTTCCCAGTAATCTGGCCCGAGTGCGATCGCTGTAAAATTGTTCTAATCGTCCCTTTGTAATCAAAGATAACTGTTGCGTTATGCTTCCCTCATCATCAAAAGGACAAGTATAGGGTTCATAATGAGGTTGCTGTGATAGAGTTAACCCTTCAGCAATCACGCTTTGCCCCAGTTTGTCACTCCAAGGAGAAGCCTTCTCCCAGACCATTTTACTATTGAGAGCATTGGCCACCGTCTCCCAGAATAGGGTGGCCCCGTTGGGGGTAAATAAGACAGGAATGCGTCCGGTTAGGGGCAGCACTGTTTCTGTCGCCCATGCTAGACGTTGTAACATCCCTTCTAGCACTTTCTCGATATTTAAGGAACTGCGACTATGTTCCCCATCATAAATGGCCAAAAAATCTTCTCCCCTAACCCATTCCAAACCCAAATAATAATCCGTGGAAACCTCACTATATTGACAATGAAGCCCCAAAGAATTGACTAAACAACTAATACCCTCTTCACAGGTAAATTCACCGCTACAAATGGCTTCTGGATAAGTCTGACGTAATTGAGCCATCGCTTGTTTGCCCAATGAGATTAGGGTTTCTACCTCTATCCTTTCCCCCACAGAAGAATGAATCTCCCGACGGGGTTCGCTCAGTTCAATGTTTTCAGGTTCATTGAGTTCCGATAAAGCGATCGCCTTGTCTACTAATAAGTGACTTTCCACCTCTCCATAGGCCACTGCTAACCCAGGAGAACCCTGTTTCCACAACCGTAACGCCGTTCCCTGGGATTGGGAACTTTCTAACTGTTTGAGACGGTTTGCTTCAAAGAACACAGGATGAGACTGGGAAGAAGACTGATAAACCTCTGCATGGGAGGCCCCAGCTTTTAGGGACAGATCGATTAACTGTTGGGGATCAAGGGTCATGGATTTAGAATTGAGAATTGAGAATTGAGAATTTGGAATGGGAACTCCCAGAGACAATGATAGGATTTTTACGTAATTAGGGAACCCTAAAAACTAGAGGGGTGATCTCGATCAATGAGCAAAATGTTAAAGATCATTGATTTTGGGTAACAAACTGTTACATTAAAAGACAAGTTTATGGAAAAATACGGATAAGTCCTATGGAAAAGATAACCCCATCTACCGAAGAAATAACCCCACAAACCTCTCCCAGTGAACCCCCACCCAGTTACGTTAAACTGGCGATGCGGAATATGGTCAACAAAAAAGGAACGTCTTTGCAACACTTTTTTGTCACCACCATGGGACTTCTCGCTTTCTTAATTGGAATTTCCTATTTAACTCGTTAGCATAGCAAGGTATGACATCGTTTGAGACTGTATCTCTGGTGATTAACCTCAATCTTCAGGATGTTTTTCGGGTCAATTTACAGCCCGAAGAAACTCCATACAATATTACCGCAGAAACTTGGCAAAAATGGTTTCAAACTTGGGCCCAAAGCTTAACAGATGACTTACCAAAAGCATCGAGTTATGAATTAACCCTCAGATTAACCGATGATGCTGAAATTCAGCAGTTAAACGCCCAATATCGTCATAAACATCAACCCACTGATGTCCTGGCCTTTGCTACCCTAGACTCAGATTTTCCCCCCATTCCCGACGAAGAACAATCCTCAGAACCTCTGTATCTCGGTGATATCATCATTTCCGTGGAAACCGCCAAAGAACAGGCCAACAAACACAACCACCTTTTAGGGCGAGAAATCCCTTGGTTAGCCGTTCACGGGTTTCTCCATTTATTGGGATGGGATCACCCGGATCAACAAAGTTTAGAGGAAATGCTGCAACAACAAGAAACATTGTTAAAAAATGTCGGTCTTTGAATGAAAAATTGCTAGACTTATGTTCTAATTGAACAGACTTCTTAAAAAGATTTAATTATTCTGTACCAAACTTAGCAAAACTTAAAAATTATGAAAGCCGATTTTAAAATGAGCCAACCTTCCGCAACTCGCCTCCTTTCGAGTGTAGCCGCTCTGGGAGAAACTCATCTACCCCAACCCACCAAAGATAACTCGCTTACTGAGATCAGAAAAGAATCTGCCTGGCACATTGCCCCCAATCTATTCCTCAGTTTCAAGTATGCCTGGGCTGGCATTTCCTACGCCTTTATTACACAACGAAATTTCCGTATTCATACAGCTGTGACCCTAACGGCCATCAGTATTGGCTTGCTTCTCCACATTAACGGTGTTGGGATGGCCATTGTGGCACTGACTTGTGCTTTAGTCATGGTCTTAGAATTACTTAATACCGCCCTAGAATCGGTGGTTGACTTAACCGTCGGTCAGTCCTATCATGAGTTAGCTAAAATTGCTAAAGACTGTGCAGCAGGGGCCGTAATGATTTCAGCCATGGCCGCCTTATTAGTAGCAGGGTTCATTATTGCGCCCCCCTTAGTTGCTATAGTTTTTCCATTTTAGGCCAAAGACCATCGAGGAGATAAGCATTGATTCTCGTTATTGATAATTACGATAGTTTTACCTATAATTTAGTGCAGTATCTAGGTGAATTGGGTCTCAACTGGCCAGTTGCCTCAGAAATCCAAGTCTACCGTAATGATCAAATTGATTTAGCTAAAATTCGTCAGCTAAACCCTGATGGGATTGTGATTTCTCCAGGGCCAGGCCGTCCTGAAGATGCAGGGATTTCTTTACAGTTAATAGAAGAACTCGGACCGACTTTCCCCATTTTAGGAGTTTGTTTGGGCCATCAAAGTATGGGTCAAGTATTTGGGGGAAAAGTCGTTTCTGCCCCTGTCTTAATGCACGGGAAAACTTCCCCCATTTACCATAATAATCAAGGGGTATTTAAGGGGTTAGACAATCCTTTTCAAGCCACACGTTACCACAGTTTGGTCGTTCAACGAGATACCCTCCCCGATGTCTTAGAAATTACCGCTTGGACAGAAGACGGAACCATTATGGGACTGCAACATAAAAACTATCCCCACCTTCAAGGGGTACAATTTCATCCAGAAAGCATTTTAACCACTTCAGGTAAACACCTGTTGCAGAACTTTCTCACCCTCTTAAACCCGCAATAAATCCTAATTTTTAAAATTAATGATGAAAAGGCGACAATTTATCCGCTATGCTGGAGCCAGTGCTATTTCAGCTACTGGAATCTCTGTTAGCTCTCGTTTTAAATCAGTTTCAGCCCAAAGTAAGGACTCCTTATTGATTCAATATTTGGGTCATACTGCCTTCTTATTTACTGGGGGTGGTATCAGAATCTTAGCTAACCCATTTCGAGCGATCGGTTGTACTGCTGGTTATCGTTTACCCAAAGTGGAAGCAGACTTAGTGATTATTAGTTCTCAGATGTGGGATGAAGGGGCGGCCGAAAATCTACCCGGCAACCCGAAAGTTTTATATGAACCTGGGGTTTATGAAATTAATGGCTTTCGACTACAGGGAGTAGGTATTGATCACGATCGCCAAGGAGGTAAACGCTTCGGAACCAATGTCGCTTGGCGTTGGACCCAAGGAGGGGTTCGGGTGGTTCATTTAGGGGGTGCAGCGGCCCCCATTGACATAGAACAAAAAATTTTATTAGGCAGTCCTGATGTGGCTTTAATCCCTGTGGGGGGCGGTCCAAAAGCCTATAATGCAACTGAGGGAAAACAAGCGATGGAGACGTTGCGACCTAAAGTGATGATCCCGACTCATTATCGCACGTCAGCCGCCGATGAAGACACTTGTAATATTGACCCTTTAAAAGATTTTTTAGAGTTGGTTAAGGAGATGAATATTAAACAAATTGATAATGATAAACTTCGTTTGAGATATGAAGATTTACCCAAAGAAGGGACTTTAATTCGTGTGTTAAATTATAAACCAGCGTTAAAAGCTTAAAATACTTAGGCATGAAAGATTATTTACAGAATAAGTGGACAAATATCCTCTCAACGGGACTTTGTTTCAGCTTGGGGTTGTTTCCTCTTTGGGGACAACATCTCCCCGTTTATAGTGCAGAAAGAGTGGTTTTCTCTCTCTCTGTATTAGGAGATTTCTCTGTATCAGTCGATTCTTTAGAAGCATTTGCCAAAGACGGAACAATTAATCGAGACTTAGCTTTATATGCGAATCATCTAGATCCTAAAACGTTGAAAAACCTGCGTCAAGTTTTAAATAAACGGTTTGATGTGAGTCCCGTCATGATTTCTCGTTTATTACGACGAGGAATTGGAGAAGCGTTACTAAAACGTATGGGACAACTTATTAAAATGGAGGGGAATATTAATGGTTTTTATGGACTCCGTTCCGCTTTAGTTTTAGCAGCCTTTGATCAATCTGAAGGACTGACATTAATTAATGTTATGCGGTATTTTCCAAGACGAGATATTCGTATTAACACCGATTTACTCTTTGATTTAGCTCAAGAATTTGCTACTTTATTTGAGTATCGAGATGCTGCGATAGAAGCGATCGCTCAACAAGGAGACTTAGAAGCAGCTAATGAGGAAACAATTAATTTAGCAACGTTACCAGATTTAGCTGAGACCGGTGAGGTAACAGTCAGAAAAACCTCTCGAAAGTTTCAAATTAATAATATTCGACAAACTCCTTTAGGATTAGCATCTTCCTATTCTTTAAATGTCGATTTTTATCTCCCTAAAAATATTAAAAAACCCGCCCCTTTAGTAATTATTAGTCATGGATTTGGTTCTTATCCTGATAATTATCAAATTGCTCAACATTTAGCTTCTTATGGTTTTGCGGTTGCTATTCCTCAACATTTAGGAAGTGATTTAGCTTATCGAGAAAGTTTTTTAGAGGGAAATATACGCATTGATATTAGTCCTCTTGAATATGTAAGTCGTCCTTCAGATATTAGAGAATTGTTGGATGAAATTGAGATTTTAGTTAAGACAGATTCAGCTTGGAGTCAAAAAATTGATCTCGAAAAGATTGGTATTTTAGGTCATTCTTTAGGAGGCGTAACTGCTTTAAGTTTAGCTGGTGCAACGATCAATCTGCCACGACTAAAAGAAACTTGTCAAGACACCAATTTAATTCTTAACCCTGCAGGTTTATTACAGTGTCGTGCTAATTATTTACCTCCAGGAAACTATGATTTAAAAGATCCTAGAATCAAGACAGTAATAGCGTTACACCCTTTGAGTAGTGTAATATTTGGTCCTGAAAGTATGGGTAAAATTGATATCCCTATTTTAATGGTAGCAGGAAGTAATGATCTGGTTTCTCCTAGCATTCAAGAACAAATTCATCCCTTTATTTGGATTAAAAGTCCTCAAAAATACTTATCTTTATTAGTCCCAGGAACTCATTTTTCTACCATCTTACAACCGGATACCCAAGGAGTGGAAAGCTTACCCGAATTTTTATTAGGAAGTAATGCAGATTTAGGAAGACCTTATTTCAATAGTTTAGCTGTTGCTTTCTTCAAATTACATTTAAGCGAAGAAGACAAATATCGTCCTTATTTAACCAGTTCTTACCATCAAGAAATAAGTCAAGACAGACTTAAAGTTCACCTCATTCAGAACCTTACTCCTCAACAATTAGAAGTTGCTTATGATGGAACACCACCGACTCCTATTGTTCCTAAAGCTGTGGTTCCTTCCCAACAAAAATCCCAAGAAACTATCTTAGAAGAAATCAAAAGAACAGGAATTATGAAAGTAGGAATACGATTAGATACTCCTCCCTTTGGTTATTTAGATGAACAAGGAAATTATACAGGTTACTGTGGTGATTTTATTCGAGAATTTAGTCAATATTTACAAAACAAATATCAGGTTCAATTGTCGGTAGATGTTATGACAATTCCTTCAACAGAACAAACAAGATTTAATTTAGTTAAGGATAAAATAATTCATCTGGAATGTGGTCCGAATACCATTCGTGATAATATTGATGGTGTTCGCTTTTCTAATATCTTTTTTATTACTGGAACTCAATTCTTGGTTAAAAAAGATAATTCCATTAACCTTAGAAATGCTGGAGAATTAGAAGGCAAAAAGATTGGAGTCTTAAGAAATACAACAACAGAAAAATTGATTCAGGAAAAATATAAGCAAACTGAGATTATTTATTTTGAAGGAAGCAATGGTTCAAGTGAAGCAATAGAAAAAGTTATGAATGACCAAATTGATTTATTTGCTGATGATGGTATTTTATTACTAGGGAAAATGAATCAGGAAAATTTAAGGCTAAATAACTATAAAATTATTCCAAATCGTCCCTTGACCTGTGAATTTTATGGAATGATTCTACCTGAAAATGATCAGGAGTGGTTAGGAATTGTCAATAAATTTATTAGTAGCAAAAACACTAAACCGATTTGGGATAAATGGTTTAACCAACTGGTTCCTTATGTGTTACTAGACTTGGATTATTGTTTAAATTGACGAAGAAAATCTGGTAGGATGGGCAAAGGAAAAAGATAGATAATAAAAGAAGGCGATATAATTAACTATGAGCTTAATTACAACGGCTGATGATACAGAAATTATTTTATTTTATATGTCCTAAAAACTGCTCATTGTATATACTTAAAAGGGTTAATTTTTAGGAGTTTAATTATCTAATGTAATGGGAAATATGAGCTTCACTGACTTATCTTATGGGAAAGAATGGCTACAAACCTTACTCAATCGACCACTTTTTCAAATCGAATCCCAAAGTATCTCTCTTCTCTGGTTAATTCAAGTCATTATCTTACTATCATTGGTGACTTTGTTTGCTAGGGTAATCAAGCGATTTTTAAAGTATTATTTATTAGTTAAGTTAGGGTTAAGCGAAGGGACCCGGGAAGTTACTGGTACACTAACTGGCTTAGGATTAGGAACATTGGGTTATATTGTTGTTTTGCAGGCAATGGGCTTAGATTTTAGTTCTTTAGCCGTTATTGTCGGAGGGTTCGGTATTGGAATTGGTTTTGGACTGCAAGAATTAACCAGAAATTTGGTGAGTGGTTTAACCTTATTAGGAGAAAATAAGTTAAAAGTAGGTGATTTAATTTCATTTAAGGGTAATTTAGGATTTATTAAAGAAATTTCTATTCGTTCCACAGTTATTCGCACTTTTCAAGGCTCAGAATTAGTTGTTCCTAATAACCATTTAACCAGTGAACCTGTTGAAAATTGGAATTACCAAAATTGTCAAGGCCGTATTGAAATCCCCGTTGGTGTGGACTATGGTAGTGATCCCTTATTGGTTACGGAGTTTTTATTAGAATCAGCCTTTATGGAAGAAGCCGTTTTAATCAACCCTTCTCCTAAAGTTATTTTTAAAGGATTTGGTGACAATGCTCTCCTATTTGAATTATGGGTTTGGGTGAATAGAATTGATCACCGACAATCTATAATAAGTTCTCTAAACTATATTATTGAGTATAATTTCCGAAAGAGAGGGATTAAAATTCCTTTTCCTCAGCGTGATCTATGGTTAAAAAATCCAGATGAATTAGCTACTTTAATTCGTGGTAAAAAAGATGAAACTTCATCAGGAATAAAATCGGCAACAATTCATACTTTAACAAGCTATTTACAACAAATAATTTGTTTTAGCTCATTAAATGATTTGCAACTACGAAACCTCATTGAAATGGGTCAACGTCGTCATCTATCTAAGGGAGAGATTTTTATCCAACAAGGAGAAAGAGATGATACCTTTAATATTGTTTTATCTGGGCAGATTGATGCCATTTTTGAAAATCAAAAGATTAGTAATCGTTTGTTAACTTTTCAATCGGGAGATTATTTTGGAGAACTTCCTCTGATGCTAGATGTTCCTTATCCAACCACCATGATAGCCGCTACAGATACTTTTTTATTGATGATTGGAAAAGAGTATTTTCATCACTTATTAACTCAATATCCTCACTTAGCTGAAGATGTCGCCCATGAATTAGCCAACCGTAAAGCAGTCTTAGCAAGTTATCAAGATGAACTCAAAGAAATGGGGTTATTAGAAGAAGAAATGAATAATCCCGTCCAATGGATTCGTCAACGTATTGTGAGCATTTTTAATTTATGAGAAGAAGCTACCCACCTGATTGAAAAATTAGAGTAGAATTGACAAGAGTCCAGACAAGAGTAATCTAGCTTGAAAACTATAGAGGAGATATTTTCGTTTCATGACATTTGCCCCAAGAGATACATTAGTAATCCCTATTCTCGTTTTATATCTAGGAAAATTTCTCAATCGCAAAATCGTTTTTTTACGGAAGTATAATATACGTCTAACTCCTAACACCGAATTCAGAAATTTATCTTTAAATGTCGGTTTCCTGGATATAAACATAAAATCAAAGGAAGAAATTTGGTAGTTTATACGAAACAAGCTATCAGCAAAAAACAACTTAAACAATGTGGAGTAATTAGATGGGGAGTGTCAAGAACTATAGGTATTCTAAAATTAATCAAAAGCGCAACTACCTAAAATGTAAAATGCGCCTTCAATCAATTTATCTTTAATTTTTCAAGAAATTTAAGAAAATTACTTTTGCTTTTTTTTAGCTAAGAAACCTGCACCACCAATTAAGAATAATCCTAACAAGCTGCTGGGTTCAGGAGTAGAAATGAAATTAAATGAAAAATTTTTAGCAAAAAATATTGTAATCTGACTTAAATTGTTCAATCATCTCTTGAATCGCTTCTGAAGACTCTTTGCTAATCAAATGAGCTTTAAACTCTTCATCTTCGCCTAAATATTGAACATAGCTAGATTCAAGATAAGGAGTATAATCCCTATTTTGAGCGATGTAAACTTCAAAAAAAGCTAACATGGTCGAGTTGGTATAATCATCTAATAATTCAGGACTAGGTAAGGTTAAATCATCTACTGTATCGATTAAATCACTTAACCCTCCATCTACTTCAGAAAAGTCCACATGAGCTTGTCCTTCTTGTAATAAAAGATAATGATTTTCTGTCGTTAACCAAGGAAAAGAACGAACTTGTTCAAATACAAAAGGCGTAGCCGGATCATAGTTTCCTGCCCCAATAAAAGTGGGTATTTTAATCTTAGCTAATCCTTCAGTCCCAAAAATACTAGCGTTAACAGGATTAAGTGCGTACACAGCTTTTATGCGTTTATCCCTAAAATCGTAGTCTTTTTGTTCAATGTTTAAAGCTCTACATTGCAGTAATAGAGCCGTATTCATTTTCCCTAAATTAATGTTACAATCTTTCTCAAGATGTTCAAAATCTGGAGTTGCCCCAGCTAAGGCTAAAACAGTATAACCCCCAAAAGAATGACCAAATAAACCCACATTGTCTAAGTCTAATCTGCCTTGAAACTGAGTATTATTACGCCTTTCTAATTCATCTAAAGTATGACTAATATCCAGAGGACGATCTACAAATTCCTCTACTAAAAATATCTGTCGAGATAACCCGATTAAGAAATCATCTTTTTGTTGAATATCACTCCCTATATGTTGGGGAAGGGCAACAAAATAACCATAAGAAGCTAAATGTTCAGCCCGTTTACTAAACTCTTCTGGTTGAGAACTTAAACCATGAGAAATAATCACAACAGGAGTCTTTCCCTCACGCCAAGTTTTCGGTCGATAAATATCAACATAAAACCTTCTTTCTCTAAACAGAGTATTCCGCTTTTCATCGGTTAAATACCAGCGTTGGGTTTCTAATATTTCAAAAGGGCCAGGTTGTTGTATATCTAATTTTTGAGAAAAATCCACAGGCGACTCATTTTCAGCTTCGAGTGCGGATAATCTAGCAGTTTCTTCACTAAACAAATAGGTTGCTTGTACAATAAGCTCAATTTGTTTCGCTAAAATCAGAGATTTTTTGACATCGATTTGTATATTCGTAGCAAAGTTTTTTAGCACATTAATTAAACTTAAACCTTCTGGTTCAAAAGCCGATTGAACTAAAGCGCCTCGGATCGCATATTCTCCATTGCGTCCCCCCTGAATATTAATAACACTGCCAAAATAATCCAGAAGACGTAATCCTTCATCGGTATGAAGACTACGGGAGATTAAAACCGGATCAACCGGAACTGGTTTCGATAAAGCTTCTCTAAATAAGGCTTGTTTTTCAGCCGTTATCCCTGCAACATCTAAATAAAAGCCTAGATTACCAGTCGCTCTCCCTTCATTAGCAAAGGTTTCTAAAGAGTCCACTGACACTGAAAAAATAAGCGAGTCGTAAACAAGAGAGATTTTATCAGCCCCATAAGTCGGCACTGTGGTTAAAGCGATCGCCCCAAAACTAAGACCCCATAACCCAGACAAAGCGGAAAATCTAGAAATATCCATCACACCATCACTGATCCTGATTAGAACTGTCTGATTGATTTTCCATAATATATCAAACTTCCTACATACTTCCCATACTGACTCAACCGAAATATTGATACATCGAAGTGAAAACTAGATATCAGGTAAGTCTGGCAAATTTCTATATCACAATTTGTGTTAAAATAAAAGTCACAGGTTATGAATAGTTATTTATACTCATGTTTGCTACTACCAAAGAAACCGCCACAATATTAGGGGTGTCTCGACGAAGAGTTCATCATTTACTGACTCAAAATCGTATTGAAGGAGCATTTAAACTAGGGAATCAATGGGTGATCCCTTTGTGTGATGGCAAACCGGTTATTAGTGAAGGGAAACGCGGTCCTAAAGCGAGTTGGCATAAACGGGTCAAAAAGCGTCGTTATCAAGATTTAGCCGTTGTCAAAGTGGTACGACAGAATATTGATGGCAATGCCGACCATAAAACCAATAAGACTGTGATTAGTGTTCAACGAGGTCGTCAACGAGTCATGCGGGGTCATGCTATTGATATTCATGGACCATCGAGAATGTTTTACTCCCATGAAGTTAGGGAAGATAAAGGGGGTGCTAGGGTTTGGTTAGAGACCCATTTTGATGTGGATGTTTTTGTTGATGAAGATTGGCAACCGCCAGTAGAAGAAGGCTCTACCTCTAAACTCCAGACGGGCATAACTTAATAATTTAGAGTCAACAATCGGTGTAACCTCTCATTTTAGTTAAAAAAAAGTCAATAGCAATCTAATAGACTAATGGCTAAAAAAAGAAACTAATTTAGAGTTTAAAACGTTGTTTGAATGATCGCAAACTAGGGGAATAAAAAGTTTCCTTTTGGTTTTGGTTTGGTCATTCGTGACAACTTAAGGCTGAAAGTCAGATGTAAAGCCAGTTTTGCCTTACCAGTTTAATTCCAAAAGTTAGCCAGAAACCGAAGAAAAAGTTTAGCGGACAGCCTACGCTAACAAAGATATTAAAACTCTCTTTTTTTAGTCTTATAATTGATAGTAATACTAAGTATTTAACTTGTTAAGATATTTAGGCATAAGTTACGGATTTAGCTGAAAAGAAAAACTCCGAGGTATTTCGTTTTTTTTCTGGAAACGGTGCTATAATTAACAAAGCCTCTATCTAATAATAATAAAGTCGAAGATTCTACTATTTTTAATAAATCCTCTTCAAACTTATTATCATTTATTTTCGGATTTTCTTTAAAGCAAATTTCTACGGGTAGTCTAGTCATTAAATCAACAACTACCCTCAATATTAGGAACCTCAGCATGAATATTAGCTAAACCAACAGAAGGTAAACTAGCATCTTCAGAGAAGATTCTTTCTAGGAAAAGAAACGCATCCACTCTTTCAATAGAGTCAATTTCCTTAAGCTATTTCGGTGTCGGATTTGAGATATAGCAACGTGAGTTCGACGGAGGTAAGCAAACACTTCTATTGTCCCAAAAGAAAATCAAGCCATGATTCTTGGCGATCGCCAACTATAAGCGATCGCCAAGAATCATGGCAGTCTTTTTAGTTAAAAAAGGCTTTGGAGATTTTATATCCATAGCACCAGACTTTGAGGAATACTACTTCCAGCATAGGTCTGGTGTTCTCTGTTGGCCACAAAATTCTCGTCGAACTCACGTATTGTAAACTTTAACTAAAAATATAGTCAAATATAGTCATTCATTATGGAAATTCTCTTAAAAGAACTGGGCAAAAAATTGGAAATTGTTAATCACAGCGAGGATAAACAAGATGAAATGAGGTCAGACTTAATTGCAATTATCACCTCGTTTGGTTCTCGAATTTATGGACTGAGAAGGTCAAAAAGAAAAACCGAAAAAATTATAGCGGAGTTAAAATCAAAGGTCAAAAATGAAATTAGCTGAAAGACATATTATTAAGAAAGGACACAAATTTTGGGCAGAGATAGATGAATTATCTTGGCAGTCCAAAAATTTGTATAATGTAGCTAATTACATAATTCGTCAAAATTTCATTTATGGTCATGGGTATTTGACTTATAATCAGATGGATTCTTTGATGAAACAAACTCCACAATATAAAGCCTTACCAGCTAAAGTTTCACAACAAGTATTAAGAGGATTAGAAAAAAACTGGCAGTCATTTTTTAGAGGTTTATCAGAATATAAAGAGAATCCTTCAAAGTTTCTAGGAAAACCGAAAATCCCAGGTTATAAAGATACAAAAAAGGGCAGAAACTTATTAGTATATACTATTCAAGCTGTTAGTAAAGTATCTCTGAGAAAGGGATTGATTAAACTCTCCAAAACCACCATCTCGTTTCCCACGAGGGTAGAGAAATCAATAGCGGAAGTGAGAATTGTCCCCAAATGTGATTGTTATGTAATTGAGGTAATTTATGAAGCAAGTGAACAGTTCTTAAAACCTAATAACAAGATAGCTGGTATCGATTTAGGTGTAGATAATTTGATGGCTGTAACTTCAAATCAACCGGGTTTTGTCCCTTTGTTGATTAATGGCAGACCGTTAAAAAGCTTAAATCAATTCTACAATAAACGTCGCTCATTCTTACAATCC
>JBFRWG010000172.1:0-12320 GCA_051439445.1 Crocosphaera sp. | reverse complement strand
CAAATATTAACCCTTGCTAATGGTCCAACTCGATAAATTCCTTGGGGATATCCTAATGGTTTATAGTAGGGAAATTTAAGATAAGACCATTTTTCTACTGACTCCCCAATAAACTCCTTATAATCTTCTTCTTTTAGGATATCAGCAACAATATTTCCCTCACTATCAGTAAAGCGAAGATGTCCCCCATAATGTTCCCAAAGTCCATCCTCTCCAACTAACCCCATAAACAAAGAAGAAAAGTCCCCAAATGTTTTAACTTCTGTTTCAAACCTATCAAGAAGTCCTTTAAATAAACTAAGAGCATTATTAGCAGTTTCATAAGCTTCTGGTAGGCGTTCTTTTATCCATTGTTGACCTTCTTCTGATAATGGGGATCTTACTCCTCCAGGTACAGACCAAGCTGCATGAATTTTTTTGGCTCCTAAAAGTTCAATAATTGTTTGTCCAAACTGTCTTAAACGAATGCCACTTTTAGCTAATTCGGGATCATTTGCAATCAAACCGAACACATTTCTTTTTGCCGGATCACTATCCCATCCTAATAGGAAATCAGGACTACTAAGATGGAAAAAACTAAGAGCATGGGATTGAGTAAATTGGGCTAAATTCATCAATCTTCTTAATTTTTCTGCTGCTAGGGGAATTTTTACGGCTAAAATTTTATCCCCTGTTTTTGCAGATGCCAGGAGATGACTAACTGGACAAATCCCACAAATTCTGGCAGTAATTCCTGCCATTTCCCACATGGGACGACCTTCACAAAATTTTTCAAACCCTCGGTATTCTACCACATGAAATCTAGCATCATCAACTTGACCATTATCATCTAAAAAAATGGAAATTTTAGCATGGCCTTCGATACGAGTGACAGGATCAATTACAATAGTTTTAGACATAATTACCTCTATTTATAGCATAAATTTATTGTTCTGTAGGGGCTTAACAATGTTAAGCCCGTCTCAACAGTTAAGCTTATCTTAACTGTTAAGCAAATTAATAGAATTGGTGGGCAAACATAACTTACCTGTTTGTTAATTGAGAAAATTATTTTGGATTTTGCCCACCCTACATTTTAACCAAATTTAATCATTTCTCTCCCTTCCATAACAGGGTTTTCTCCTTCTAATAAGGGTTCAATCGCTGCACGAATTCTCTCAGCATTGGGGGGACATCCTGGTAAGAATAAATCAACATTAACCACTTCATGAACAGGACTAACTCTATCTAATAATTCAGGAACAATTCCTGGTTCTTCTGGTAGTTGAGGGGTAATATCTCCTAACTCTAAATAAGAGCGTTTTAACACGGTTTCTGCTGGTCCTAACATATTTCTCATAGCAGGAACATTAGCAGTGACAGCGCAGTCCCCAAAGGAGATAATCAACTTGGTTTTTTGTCTAATTTCTCTAATTAATTCTAAGTTTTCTTCATTAGCGATCGCCCCTTCTACTAAACAAACATCAACGTCATTAGGATAGTCTTTAATATCAGCAATAGGACTATAAACCATGTCAACTTTTTCAGCTAATTCTAATAACCATTCGTCCAGATCCAAAAAAGACATATGACACCCTGAACATCCGGCTAACCAAACTGTTGCTAATTTAATCTTTTTCATTTTTACTATTCCTTATTTAGCAATTATTAATTATCAATTATCAATTATCTAATCCATTCTTTTTTCTCCCTTGCTGTTACTAAAAAGCCTATTTTTCCAGGATCATGATTCATTTCTGACACTGTACTTCCTTGTCTAAAAATAGCCCCCGTTGGACAAGCATCAACACATTTACCACAGGAGGTACAAGTATCAACCTCTCCCCAAGGTTGGTTAATACCTGAAACGATAAAAGATTGACCCCCACGACTAGCAACATCCCAAACGTGCGCCCCTTCTATTTCATCACAAACCCTAACACATCTGGTACACAAAATACAACGGTTATGATCCATACCAAACTGGGGATGAGAGACATCAATATCTCGTTTAGGAAACTGATAAGAAAAACGAGAATGATCCATCCCGACTCTAATGGCAACATTCTGTAGTTGACAATTACCATTCACCACACAAACGGCACAAACATGATTACCTTCAGCAAACAAAATTTCTACGGTCATACGTCGATAGTTTTGCAATTTTTCAGTTTCTGTCTGTATCACCATTCCTTCTTGAACTTGAGTAACACAAGCAGGTTGTAGTTTAGAACTCCCTTGGATTTCTACTAAACATAAACGACAAGCCCCGACATCAGAAATGCCTTCTAAATGGCAGAGAGTCGGAATCTTAATCCCCACTTCTTTGGCTGCTTCTAAAATCGTCTGTCCTTCTGATGCTGTAATCAATTGCTCATTTATAGTTAATGTTTTGACTGCCATTTTTTTTCCTTTAAATTGCTTGAAGTAAGCTAAGATATTCGTCTCGAAAATACTGTAAGGTACTAATAACTGGGTTGGGTGCTGTCATTCCTAAGCCACATAAACTGGTATCTTTTACCATTTGACAAAGGGCTTCTAATTTGTCTAAATCTTGTTGTGTTGCTTTCCTTTCAACTAACTTAGTTAATAGTTCATATAACTGAACGGTTCCGGCACGACAGGGAACGCATTTACCACAACTTTCTTCTTGACAAAATTCCATATAAAATCGGGCAATTTCCACCATACTGGTGTCTTGATCCATGACGATCATGCCTCCCGATCCCATAATAGTTCCTAACTTTTGTAAGGAGTCATATTCGACCGGGGTATCTAATAAATGTTCTGGAATACAACCTCCTGAGGGCCCTCCTGTTTGCACCGCTTTTACTGTTCCTTGATCGGAAACTCCGCCGCCGATTTCTTCGACAATTTTTCGGATCGAAGTTCCCATAGGAACCTCAATTAATCCGTTATTTTCTATCTTTCCGGTTAGGGCAAAAACCTTGGTTCCTTTACTATTTTCTGTGCCAATACTTGCGTACCAGTCCCCCCCTTCTCGGATAATGGGAACGATATTGGCGTAGGTTTCGACGTTGTTAATGAGGGTAGGATCACCCCATAATCCTGATTCTGCGGGGTAAGGAGGACGAGGGCGAGGGGTTCCCCGTTTACCTTCTACTGAGGCAATTAAAGCGGTTTCTTCCCCACAAACAAAGGCTCCTGCGCCCACTCTAATATCAATTTTGAAGTCAAAGGGAGAATCAAAGATTTGTGACCCCATTAAGCCGTATCGTTTGGCTTGTTGGATGGCTTTTTCAAGACGTTTGATGGCTAGAGGATATTCGGCGCGAATGTAGATGTAACCGTGATTTGCCCCCACTGCATAGGCGGCGATCGCCATTCCTTCCAAAACACGATGAGGATCGCTTTCTAAGATGGCCCGATCCATAAATGCCCCTGGATCTCCTTCATCAGCGTTACAGATGACGTATTTCTGCTGTCCTGGCATTTTGGCTACTGTTGCCCATTTTACACCTGTAGGATAGCCTCCACCACCTCTTCCCCTTAAACCACTGCTTATTACTTCTTGAATAACATCTTTGGGGGTCATTTCTAAGAGAACATGATGTAATTGTTGATAGCCTCCCTCACTAATATAATCATCAATACTATCCGGGTCAATTTTGCCACTATTTTCCCTAACAATTAGCTTCTGGTAGGTGAAGAAAGGATGATTAAGATCCCCTGTATTTGGCAAGTTTTCCGTAGCATTACTATTATTTAATTTAGCAATAATAGCAGGTATATGTTCAGGGGTAACGTTGTGATATAGTGTGGTTTCTGGGTCAATTTCAATCGAAGGACCACGACTACAAATTCCCATACAACCAACGCCACGAATTTCTACTTCTTCCTCTAAATGCGCTTTTTTAATGGCATTATTGAGACTTTTTTTGACTTTTTCTGCACCACAAGAAAGACATCCTGATGCAGTACAACATCGAATTTGTTTAGGTTTTTGCTGCCTTTTTTTGTTAGTTTCTTGTTGAATGTCTAAAAGTTCTTCAAGGTTCATAATAATTATTCTACTCCCTTCTGTTGCCAATTGTTAATTTTTTCTAATACATTTTCTGCTGTTTCTTTTCCTGAAACTTCTCCATCAAAAACCACTGCTGGGGCAATACCACACGCCCCTAAACATCTTGCTGACAATAAAGAAACTTGTTGATCGGTTGTTGTTTCTCCTGATTTTATGCCTAATTCTCGTTGTAATTCTCCTAAAATTTTGTCACTTCCTTTCACATAACAAGCGGTTCCTAAACAAACGATACAAGTATGTTCGCCATTGGGTTTAAGGGAGAATAAATGATAAAAAGTTGCCACACCATAAACGTGACTGAGGGGCAGTTTTAAAGCATGAGCAATATATTCGAGAATATCGAGTTCTAGATAACCAAAAGATTCTTGAGCTTTATGAAGAATTTCGATCAAGGCATCTTGTCGGTAATGATTTCGTTTGAGACTAAGATCAACTATTTTTTTTTGTTTTTCTTTTAAACTCTGAATTTTTGCTGCGGATTTTGGTTCATTCTCTAGGAGTTTAGCTTCCATAAATGCCCTCAACTTTTGAGGTTTTTTTCATAATTCCTACTATTATTCTAAGTCTTTGCTGTTAATGTTCAGCCGGTCAGTTAATTTTTTTTAATAAACAACATTGAGCTTGTTCAAAAATCATGTTTCAATGATAAATAAAATATAAAAAATGGACGCTCATAAATCTGCGTCCTCATTTTTCGATGTCTTGAATATGGTAGGGTGAAATTAAAAAGGGTTAATCGGCATAAAAGTCGAGTAAAAGATTTTTGAAGGAGTAGAAATCTTTATCTTTTAAAGTTCCATAATAGCCAGTTGAGTCACAATCAAGGTCTTTAATGAGACTAACTGTCAAAATCGGGTCCTCTTCATAGGTTTCCCCGTAAGTTGAAGTAGAGCGACTGTCAAACAAGTCAGTAGCCACATCAATGAACTCACGTGGGTTTTCACGCCGATTATTGTCAGGACTACTGAAGATATCCTGGCTGGGAGATTTGGCCCTATTGTAATGTTCTACACCGGTCAAGGAAGACTTCCAACTAGCAATAGTGACGCTCTTGGTTAAGGGGTTGTACTGGTCACCTTCGGTTAAATAAGTGTATTTAACTCCACAAACTCGCCAATAATCAAGATCAGCAGAGCGACAATTACTATTGGTTTTACTGGCACCCGATAGGTCAAAAATATTGACTCCGTTCTCTCCAATCACAGAAATGTTAATGTTGGGCGTATCGACATTGGTAACCACTAAGGCTGTATTTTCATCTGGAGCATAGGCATCGTCAACCCGATTATCCCATGCCAAACGGACGATCCTTCCCTGTCGACCTCGTTCAGCAAAGTGAGTATCAAGAAGGCCATATTTGAAGAAACCAAAACCACCGTAGGGATAGTAGGATAGGTCATCGCGATCATAACAGTAGTCCCTGTCAAACAGAGCATCTCTATCCTGTTCGCAAAGTTGTCGATCCTTGAGAGCTTCATAGCTTTCTCCCCCGGTAATCATTGGTAGCTCAATGTTAGGTTTTTTGAAGTAGCTCCCACCTGCTTGAATCGCTGTTCCTGCACTAGTGCCAAAAATAGCGGCTCCGGAATCATAATTCTCGCGCATGGCTGCAAGAACGAGACTATCGGTGTTGTCTTCATTGAGAAAAGTATTAATCAACCGAGATTGATCCCCGCCACCAAAAAAATAGCCTGTCAGTCCCTTAACTTGTTTAACCACTTCTGGGTTATTTTTATTAGAGATGTGATCTAGGTCGATAGGAATGCGAACTGCATCAGCAGCACCAAACTTTTTGAAAGCATTGACGTAATATTCCCCGTTATCTTTATAGTTGCTGCCTTTACAGGGGTCCCCAGCATTTTCGTCATCTTTAAAGGAGGCAGATGCGGCGGTAATTACCCCAATTTTAGCCTTGGACAAACCTCCTGCCAGTTCAATCATTTTCTGGTAAATGGCTTGAGTGTGCATAAATGCGGGGTCACTCTGTCCTGGATCTCCTGGACAATTTTCTAGAACCGGCTGTAAACCACCTCCGATAAGCACTAAGGATTTCGCTAAAGCTGGCCGAGGACTAAGGAGACTAAACGTAGCAAAGATGAAGAGCAGGAGAGATAATAGCCAAAACTTTTGCAGTTTTTTCATAATTACTCTTTTTTTTTAACAGGTTTTACAATAAATTATCTATCTCTATAACTGTTGAATTAATTATACCAAAACAATGAGTCAAGTTAATCTTATTGATAGGAACTTTATAATATTTTAGGAGTCTAACAATTAGCTTCTTCTAAACAAGGATAAATAAATGAATAAGAAACCTACATTTTCTCTATTACTAACTTTTATTTTATTTTGTATTTTTCCTCATTTTGTCTTAGCGGAAACTGTCTTAGAAAAAATTAAACGAACAGGAGAATTAAACGCAGGAGTGAGAAAAGATGCTATTCCTTTTGGCTATGTTAATCAACAAGAAAAATGGACAGGTTACTCTGTTGATCTTATCTATTTAATTCATAAAAGGTTAGAAAAAGAACTGAATAAACCTATAAAATTAAATCTGAGAGAAGCGACTATTGATAGTCGTTTTCGCATTGTACAAAAGGGGACGGTTGATATTATGTGTGGCGCAACAACTATCACACAAACAAGGTTGAAAAGAGTTGATTTTTCTGCCCCATTTTTCATGACAGGTGCGCAATTTTTAGTGAAGTTGGAAGATGCACCTAAGTTTAATTATAATGGAACGTTGAGTGATGTTCCTATTGCTTTTTTACCAGGAACAACCACTCAGGAAATTATCCCACAAATCTATCCTTTAGCTAATTGGAAAAATGTCAGAAATCGTCAAGAAGGGGTGAAAAAATTGGCAGAAGATGAAGTAAAAGCCGTTGTCAGTGATGGTATTCTCTTATTAGGGGAAATTGTTGAACAAGGGAAACAACTACAGGACTTTGTTTTAATGCCGGCTCAACCGATCACAACAGAATTATATGGTTGCATTTTACCACAAGAAAACCCTGAATGGAAACAATTAGTTAATCTAACGATTCTCAGTCCAGAAAATCGTACCTTACAAAAAGAATGGTTTAGTATTCATACAGGAAAGTTTCCCTATATTATTGAAAGCAGTAAATAGCTTTTATAGCAGTTTTCAATTGGGGGTATCAATATTTCAGTTGAGTGAGTGTGGGGGAAATTTTTATTTCGATCCCTGAAGCTATTGATATGAAAACTGCTTTTAGTCGTGTCGTAAACCAAAGTCTTAACTCTGTATTCTATTATACTATTCAAACCCTAATGTTTGGAGAGCCTAAAAAATCAACCTTGTAGTTGTTTTTTCCAGAGTAAATAGACACCAAACCAACCCCCTAAAAATAACATTCCTAAACCAAAAGCTCCCAGAAAAATATTAGGAGATACCACTGGATCAACTAAACTAAACCTATAAAGTTTATCATTTGAGGAAATATTATTAACCCGAGAACGAACTTTATAACCTCTACCTTTTTGGGGATTAGGGTGATTATAAATAATTTCATATTCTCCTAAAATAGATTTTATAAATAGTTCTAAAATTTCAGTTATTTCTTGAGTTTCACCCGCTATCTTAGCTCGTCCCAGTGTTGTTAAAGCACCAATTTTTTCCAGAGCGACTTTATCAAGATATTCCTCTTTGGGAATGGTTTTACTCTTATTATTGTCCCAATCAATATCTGTATTCCAATTAGCTGCCCTCCCTAAATTATATTTATTTCCTAATTGTTCAGGAGTAAGTCCATAACCTAAAGCATAAATAGATAATTGAGGATTTTTGGTTAGTCTACTCCGTATATTTTCCAGTTTTTGCTGTTGTAAATTTCTAGCAACTGCTTCATTTTTATGAAAGTATTTTGGGTTACTATCAAAACCATCTGTAAACAGAATAATAGATAAACGAGGTTGATTACTGGTTAGTTTTCCATTGGGATCAAGAGGATAAAATTGGCCATCATTTGTATTAGTTAAAACCTCTACTGTTTTATCAAGAGAATCATAAATATTAGTTGCAGTACAAGGAGTTTTACTCGCTAAATCATCAAGATTCGTATTCGCTACACTGGCGAATTTTTTTACTTTCTCTTTTGTTACCGTTACAAAAGATTCATCAAATTTACAACCGGCGTCCTTCGTTCCATATCCAAAAGGAACAATAGAAACCTGTGTTTTTCCTCGCCATTTTTTAGCATCTTCAATAAACTGTTTTAAAATAGCGATCGCTGCATCAAATTTTCTCTCACCAACGGCAATTTTTGCACATCCACCTGTTTCTAAATCAGTGGAACATTTCATGCTGCCACTCATATCAAATAGGACAACAATATAAGCATCATTCGGTACTGTATCTTGAGGAGATTTCCAACGAAATCCTAGATCAGAAAATAAGAGTTTATCGTTTCTAGCATCACTAACTTCTATTTTAAAATCATCTTGCGTTAAATCCATAATAGGTTGTTTATCTTGTCCCATTGCTTTTAATCTCAAGATTATTGTTTGTTGTTCTTTTTTGAGACTAATTAATTCTAATTTTTTGAGTTTTTTAGCAGAACTGCTAATTTCTTGGGCATTCACTAAGCTATAGCTAATTAAACTAATTGTTAGCAATAAAGTAAAGATAAAAATCAAACGATGTCTTGATTTTTTTAAAAATTTTGTTATGAATTTTAAGATTTTTTGTGTCTTTTTCATATTTTTTTATTGACTAATTAGGAATTATTATTTGTCTGAATCTAGTTAGCTTTCTGGAGAAAGGTAGCGATTATAATAAACAAATCGATACATTTCTGGTTGATAGGAGTTATTACTATTATCTTGATTGGTATCAAAACTAATTAATGTATTATGTTCAAGAGTAATATTATGAGCATTAAGTAATGGGTGACCATTAATTTTTATCTTCTTAAAAGCTTTCGGATTCGGTTTTAAAATTGTTTCTCTTTTAGTAACAACAATATTAGCTAGATGGGGGGATGTATAGGGTAAATAAATATCTGATCCAACTATCCTTTTTTCTCCATTGGCTCCTTGTTTAATGGTTTTTTTTATTCCTCCAATAATCACCTCTCCTTCTGCCGGTAATTTAAGGGATAAGCCTTCTTCAATTTCTTCTTGAGATTCTTCGGTGACAAATTGCAGACTATCATGAATTTCCTGGGAAATTCGGGGTAACTCAGCTATATTATTGGCGATATACGTTTCATCGAGCGGAGTATTTTCAGCTTCATTGTTTGGTTTTTCTTGCCGATATTCAAAGCCCTTTCCTGCTCTGAGGGCAGCTAAATAGCTAGGAGAGTTACTAAAGGTAAAAACAACTGCTAAAAGCCCTCCTAAAATACAAAATCCTAAAGGAGCTTCAATTTGTTGAAACCATTCGGGGACATTATCACTAAACCCCCGAATTACTTCAAACAATCCTGCTGCAATAACACTAAAAAAACTTGCCCCTGCTAAGCTAATAAATCGTCTTTTTTGACGCAATTTTCTATCTCCTGCTTCCATACTATGAAATTGCCAGGCTAATGACTCAATAAAGCCAACTGTTGCGCCGATAACCAACCAAGTGAAGGCTCTAAGGATTTTTTCTTCAAAAGCAACTTGGGACTCATAGAGTAACTTAAGCACAACCCCAACGAAAACCCCGAAAATAACGCCTCCCCCCATCGCCTCTAATAAGGGAATAAGAGACTTTTTGAGGCTAATACGAGGACGAGTGGGGTTACTCAAAAGAATTTCAGTCAATACCATTCCTGTAGCCAGACAAATGGTAATCACGGGAATACTGATGACTCCTGACCACTGTTTGAGAAAACGAATAGACTCCAAAAAGGGAAGGCCGACAATATACACGATTCCTTGACTTAAACTCCACCCTATCAAGGCGGTGCTGATGCCGGCGAAGATATAGAAGAATAGTCTTAACATGATAGTGGTTTCGGTCATTCCTCGCAGTTAAACTCATTCATTGTTGTAGCAAATTTTTAGCTTCCCTGCGAGGAAATCCGTACTATACCGAATCCCCAGTCAATAAAGTAAATTAAACTCATGAAAACCTGAACGCTTGGGGAGATTCGACCTCTATGTTGGTTGGTAGCAATACCTGTCAGGGGAAGTTGAGTCAATGAACCAAGAATCCCACGCGCTTCTAGCCGTGGGAGTGTCAAACAAAAATCCAGGGTGCAGGAGTTGAACCTGCCTAGCACGAATTAGTTACCTAAGCTATCCAATTACTCGAATAACTCGGCTGCAAAACCGTACGTGCGACTTTCATCGCATACGGCTTCAAGCTACGTCCAATATCTCTTCAGATACCGTCATCCTCTGGTGATGATCATGACAATAGTTATGTACGATAACTTTATTGTCTTTTCTGTTGTTTTTGCGGTTACTATCTAAATGATGGACTTCCATCTTATCCTGGACAGTTAGGTTCATGTTACATAAGTAGCATTTACCTTTCTGTTTCTTTAAACCGCTTACTATATCCTTGGGGGTTTCTGGGTGATTGATCATTCTCGTGTTCCAATAAACCCAATCTCCATCATAAGGACTTCTATTGCCTTGGACTTTGATATAAGGTGTGTATGGGAACTGGTATAAGGTAGGTACGGTATAAGTTTTTCCATTCTCTTCCCAACCAAAAGTGTATTTGCTGGTTTTCGATGGATGGAATATCTTTTTACTGATGTACCCTAATCCTTTCTTTGAGAATCTTTTTCTTCCCCAGTTTAGGTACAGTTTATTGAGAAGATGAAATTGCAATTCATTGAAAGTTTCCCAGGAGTGACTACCTGTTTTGAAATAGTTGGCCCATCCTCTGATTAACCAGCTAAGTTGGTCAATCATTTGTTTGGGTTTTTTATCATGTCCTTGATTTAGTATTTCTTTGACTCTATTTGTGAACTGTTTAACCGATTTTTTGGATGGTTTAACTTTAGTTAGAGTCATCAATGGTTCACCATTACTCTTCTCGTTAGATTTATATTTTCCCACCTTAAAGGTTCTGAGATTAAATCCTAAGAAGTCTAATCCTGGTGTTTCTCCATTGTATTCAATCAAGGTATGAGCTATTCTGGTTTGCTCAGGATTTAGGTTTAATCCTATTTCCCTTAACCATACTTCTATCTCTTCTTTTGCTTTGATAGTTACGTCTTCTTCCTCATGGAAGATAACGAAGTGATCAGCATATCTAATCAGTCTGGCCTCACATATTTCTTTCATTTTTCCCTCTGGTTGACCAATTCTGGTTTTCCTTGCTGGGAATTTCTGAGATATATGTTCCTCCATCCCGTGTAATGCGATATTCGCCAGTAGAGGTGAAATTACTCCTCCTTGGGGTGTTCCTTTCTCATTTTTATGGAATACATCACCACTCATTACACCGCTTTTTAGCCATGCTTTGATCTGACGTTCCATAACGGGGAAAGTTTGACACTTTTCGATAATCGCTGAATGCTTGACCTGATCAAAGCAACCAGAGATGTCAGTTTGACAGACAAACTTGGGTTTTCTTCTGATTTGCAATTCGATGGCTTCTATGGCATCATGACAGTTTCTACCTGGTCTCAATCCGTAGCTGTTGGCCTCGAATCTTGCCTCCCATTCAGGTTCTAAAGCTAACTTGGCTAATGCTTGTTTTGCTCTATCTTCTCTGGTTGGGATTCCTAGATTTTTTATCCTCCCGTTAGGTTGAGATATTTCTACTCTTCTTAACGGTTGTGATCTTCCATCTAGTTGTAGGTTTTCTGCTAATTTGATGCCTTCATCGTTACTGATGACTGTTTGACCATCGACTCCTGCTGTCCTTTTTCCCCGATTATCCTGGGTGACTCTTCTAACTGCTAATAATTTAGCGTTGTGGGAGTTGATCAGGATTTTCTGGTATTTAACAACAGACTGTTTATCACCCTTGAGAGATGATTCGTAAATCTTCGATTGTAACTTCGATACCTTGTACTGGATTTTACCCCAATCCAATTGTATCCATTCTGCTTCTTGAGCCTTAGACATCAGTTCAATCGTTGATTCCTTCTAACGTAGCTACTTACCTGTAAGCATATCCATCGTCATTACAACGAGGCATTAGCTTGAGATAAGTTCCTTCCCTCTCTAACCGAGTTTTGACCTAACTCCCTACTCATGTAGGTATTGGTTGGATTGGTTCCCCAGACTTTGTTTCCATCCTTTTCGTTCACTTAGGTTCCTACTTTCTACGGTGTAGTCTTGGTTGTCAGATTCCCATTTCTCAACATGGGTTATACCTTGC
>JBFRWG010000171.1:0-2799 GCA_051439445.1 Crocosphaera sp. | reverse complement strand
ATAGAGGTTGGCGTGATGGGGGTGGCTTTTTAAATCGTCGTTAACTAGTGAGTTATTTCTAGGATTCCTTTTTCCAACTACATGATTAGTAATTGCAGAATTACCCTAACAAATATCCGAAGGAGTATATCTTGAAATCAACCAAAATTACTTGGATTAGCTTTATCGTCACTCTAGCCAGCCTAAACTTTCCCGTAAAAACCCAGGCTCATCAAGCTGAAACAGTCCCTACGGAAACTTCCCAAATACTTGAAAGTCGTTTAAGCAGAATTGCTACTACTCTCAAAGCCAGAGAGAATCAAATCCCTGAATCTTCTACCTTGAAAAAAACTGTAGAAATTGCTGGTTGGCTAAAAGGTTATCGGGGAGGTTTTATCAATGGTGGAGGGGGAGGTTTTCTCAACAGAAGAGGGTGGGGCGATGGGGGTGGCTTTTTAAATCGTCGTCGCTGGTAAGCTACTTCCAGATTTCTTTTTCTAACCAAATGACTAGTAATTGTAGAATTGGGCTAACAATTATTCAGAGCAGCATATCTTGAAACTAACCAAAATTACCTGGATTAGCTTTATCGTTACTCTAGCCAGCCTAAATTTCCCCGTAAAAACCCAGGCTCATCAAGCTGAAACACTCCCTACCGAAGCTCCTCAAATACTTGAAAGTCGTTTAAGCAGAATTGCTACTACTCTCAAAGCCAGAGAGACTCAAATCCCTGAATCTTCTACCCTGAAAAAAACTATAGAAATTGCTGGTGGTTGGTTAAAAGGTCGTCGTCGCTCTTTTCTTAATGGTCGAAGGGGAGGGTTTCTTAACAGAAGACGTTGGCGTGATGGGGGTCGCTTTTTAAATCGTCGTTATTGGTAAATAACTTCCAATTATTAAATATAATATTTCACTTTTAGACAAAAATGGTACTCTCTCAAGCTCAAGTTTCACCAGACATTCCTAATATCAAACAATTTGGTCCAATTAATCTGGTAGTGATTCAGCCTACTTCCTTTTGTAATTTGAATTGTGATTACTGCTATTTACCTCAGCGACATCTGCGTAACTTATTATCCTTAGATTTAATTGAACCAATTTTTGAAAAAATCTTTACTAGTAGCTTTTTTCGGGGGGATTTTAATATCTGCTGGCACGCTGGAGAGCCATTAACTGTACCTATTTCTTTTTATGAATCTGCTTTTGCTAAAATTCAGAAAATTAACGATAAATACAATACAAAAAAGTTTATTGTCGATCATTCTTTTCAAACTAACGCTACCCTAATTACTCAAGCTTGGTGTGATTTCTTCAAACAACATCCAGTTCATGTTGGTGTGAGTTTAGATGGTCCAGCTTTTCTTCATGATGCTCATCGTCCTAATCGTAGAGGAGGAGCTTCCCATGAACTTACAATGCGGGGTTTACGTTATCTCCAACAAAATGAAATTCCCTACAATATTATTTCTGTAATTACTAAAGATTCACTCAACTATGCCGATGAAATCTTTGACTTTTTTAGGGAAAATGGAATTACAGATGTGGGTTTCAATATGGAAGAAACTGAAGGAGTGAACCATTCCTCTTCCTTAGAAGGGCAGGAAATTGAAACCGCTTATCGTCATTTTATTAAGAGATTTTGGGAATTAACAGCCCAAAGTCAGGGTGAGTTTCAACTAAGAGAATTTGAAACTTTGGGTAGTTTGATTTATAACGAAGAGCGTTTAAAAAATACTGACATGAATCATCCCTTTGCCATTGTTAATGTTGATTACCAAGGGAATTTTTCCACTTTTGATCCTGAATTATTATCAGTTAAGACTCAGGACTATGGAGACTTTATTTTTGGCAATTTACTAGAAGATACTTTAGAGTCTATTTGCTATAGTGATAAGTTTCAAAAAGTTTATCAAGATATAACTGCTGGAATTAATTTGTGTCGTGATACTTGTGCCTATTTTAGCATTTGTGGTGGTGGGGCAGGAAGTAATAAATATTGGGAAAACGGTACATTTAATTCAGCAGAAACTAATACTTGTCGCTACCGCATTAAGATTTTAACGGAAATCGTTTTAGAATCGTTAGAAAATTCTTTGGGGTTAACAACTAGACCTTGCCCAAATAAATAAATCGGCTCTTCTAGAATAGTTAAGTGCTTCAACAAAATTATTTACACACTTTAGTAATATATAAAAATCTCTGTAATTCTTTTCTGTTCCCTGTTCCCAAGTCCTAAAGGATTCCCGATGGTTATCCGAAGGTGTCCTAAAGGATACACCTACGGATATATCCTTTAGGACTCGCAGCGAATCCTTTAGGGTTGTTCCCTTTCTCAACTATGTAATTTATTTTGTGCGACTACTTATGACAATTTAATAAAAAAAAGATTCGACTCTCATTTCTGGTTCAAATTGCTTCATGATGCTAAGAATAATCCCTAAACTAGATCAATAAATCAATTATCCCCAAGTGGAGAAACACAATTGGTAACAATTAGCTGTGGTGTCAAACAATTTACTAACATTGAGTCAATCATGTTAGACAAAGATGGTACTTTGGAAAATTCTCCCAACTTTTCACAGAAATTAGCTCATGAAAGAGCTAGTTTAATAGAATCCTACATAAAAAAAGACATACGAGAATCTTTACTTAAAGCTTGGGGAATTCGAGATAATATTTTTGATTTAACAGGTTTAATGGCGGTAGGAAGTAGGGAAGAGAATGCTATTGTTGCTGCTGCTTATGTAGCGCAGAGAGGCTATAGTTGGTCTGAAGCTAGACAAATAGTAGATCGTGCTTTTGAACAAGCCCATAAACACT
>JBFRWG010000170.1:0-5014 GCA_051439445.1 Crocosphaera sp. | reverse complement strand
ACAATTACAAGGGGTATCGTAATCTAAGTCTAAGTATTCTGTTAGGTAGGGGTCAACGGCCGTTGTCCCCTACTTATGTTAAGGTTTAAATAACAACAATAAAAAAAACCTTAAATTAGTTTTTCTTATAATGAATATTATAGAATCTTCTGTTAAGAGATTTCATCGTAAACCCGATGAGAATTCTTATCTAGCTTTTTTTAATTTACCTTCCTTTTCTTGGCGTTTTTTTCGGTTAGCTTCCATTAATATTGTCTCAAATTTAATGGTTCCTATTGCTGGTTTACTCAGTATTACTTTTTTAGGTCATTTAGAGGATATTCATCATTTAGCAGGGGTGACTTTAGGGACAATTATTTTTAATTATCTTTATCGTGCTTTGGGGTTTTTACGCACTAGCACAACGGGGATAACAGCACAAGGAATGGGACGAAAAGATAGCCAGGAAGTGTTATTAGTTCTCATTAAAAATGGAATATTAGCTGTTAGTTTTGGCATCATTATTTTAGCTTTACAATATCCTTTAGGATGGATAGGGTTTCATTTAGTAACGGCTGCCCCAATGGTTAAAACCTCGGCTGAAGCTTATTACCATACTCGTATTTTAGCAGCACCCGCCGTTTTACTCAATTTTGTTCTTATTGGTTGGTTTTTAGGAAAGGAACAAAGTGGTAAGGTTTTATGGCTTTCTCTTATTGGTAATGGGGCTAATGTTATCTTAGATTATTTGTTAATTATTCGTTGGGGTTTAGAAAGTGGTGGGGCCGGTTTGGCTACTTCTTTAAGTCAGATTATTATGTGTGTAATCGGGCTTTGTTTTGTGGTGATTGATATTGACTGGAAAGAAGTAAAAGCAGTTATCAAATATCTTTCTTTTGAACAGTGGAAAGGGAATTTAATGTTAAACCGTGATCTATTTATTCGGACTCTAATATTATTGTCTGCTTTTTCTTTATTTACTAACGTCAGTTCTACTATGGGAACTTTAGTCTTAGCAGAAAATTCAGTTTTATTACAAGTGTTTTCCTTGGTGGTTTATTTTATTGATGGTTTGGCTTTTGCTACTGAATCTTTAGCTGGTAATTTTAAAGGAAAGGGAAGTCAAAAACAATTAATTCCATTACTAACATTTTCAGGAAGTATTAGTTTTATTTTAGCCTTAATTTCTGTGTCTATTTTGCTTTTATTCCCCCAAAAATTATTCGGACTGTTAACTAATCATCAAGAGATTTTTCCTTATTTAACTTCTCATGTTATTTGGTTATTACCGGTTCTTGGGTTTGGTTCTATCGCATTTATTTTGGATGGTTATTTCATCGGTTTAGCAGAAGGGGTAATGTTAAGAAATACAGCATTAGGTTCAACTTTTATTGGGTTTGTTCCTGTAGCCGTGATAGCTTGGCATTATCATAGTAGTAATTTATTGTGGTTGGCTTTGTCTTTATTTATGATCACAAGAGTTATTTTATTAGGGTTAAAGGTTCCTAAGACGTTAGAAAATATTTAAAGTTCGTTTTTGCAACCCAGTCTTCAGGGTTATTTTGTTGTCGAATTAATATTCAATATCCCTTAGTCTATCAAGTCTTTCAAGATGAAAAAACTGTAAAAATTTTGCGAATGTGGACACATTATGGTGAATAATAAACACCAATTACAATGATAATAATTAAAATTTTTCAGTATTATCTTGCCAAATTTTAGTAATAAATTGCTGTAATTTTTGTCTCGCTATTTTATTATCCTTTTCTGAAGAACTTTCTACTTGTAACTGTGTTAATAAAGGAATCACTTCCGTATCCAAAGCAGCTTTAAATAATGTGATAGGATATAGTAAGTCAGAGGTTGAACGAACATCCATTAATATTTGAGGGGTTATTAACTGAGAATAAATATCCATTTCTTCAGCAATATCAACCAAAAATAAAGGACGAACCCAACATAACTGACGAGACTCTACCACTTGAATCACTTCACAATAAAGACGATGATTTTTATGAGATAAATAAACAATTTGTTGAGACGTAAATAAACAATTTTTATCCATCATAACCAAATTATAAATCAGAAACCGTAAGGGTTTAATATTATTGAACCCCTAAAACATTTGTATTATCAACTTTATAGAGACCTTGATAATTAATCTCTCTCAACAGTGTGGTGTAAAAAGTATAACAGACCAGATATTTACAATGGTGGGTTACGGTGCAGATAACAACTTATCATGTTTGTCTCAAAATTAACTTCGCACCTAACCCATCCTACAATCTGTTTAATTAATAATTATCAATTATCCATTATCAATTATCCATTATCCATTATCCATTATCCATTACTGTTTCGTGTTCTAACATTTCACGAAAACGAATTTCATCTCGATGGGGATCAGCGCGACTGACTTGAACATTCAGGCGATCGCCTAAAGAAACCGCTCGCTCAAAACGATGGGGTAATTCTAACCCTAACTCTTCCAATAATATCACCCCTAAGCCCTCATCCTCTCGTAACCAACGCAACACTAACCCTTGCCAAACCTGATCCGCATTACGACGTAAGAACTCTAACCCCCAATAACGGTTGGTTTGCCGTTCTAAAAAAGAAGCTTCTTGGGCCGATAACGTCACACTATATAAAATATGCTGCATCACATCCAAAGGAAAAGGCAACTCATCCCCCCGAAGATGGGCTTTTAGTTGAAAATGGGTTAATAAGTCCGTATAACGACGAATAGGAGACGTTACCTGAGTATAACTATTTAACCCCAAACTCGCATGACGACTAGGTATAGTTCCCATCTCACTGCGCGGCATACAACGACGCAAAGCGCAGGCCCTTACTGGTCCTGCGGGCAACAATAATAACTCATCATCGGAGGGTAACTCCGGTTGAGGTTGTCCCCGAAAGGGAACCGGAATATTATTTTCGCCGCAGTAAGTTCCCGCCACTTCTCCTGCTAAAATCATCATCTCTGCCACTAACTGACGAGAAATAGACGTTTCTAGCAGTTCAATAACAATTTCTTCTTCTGACTTCACTTTTATAATAGCTTCAGGCATTTTAATCGTGATCGATCCCTGAGACTGTCGCCACTGGTGACGTTTTTTAGCTGCGTCCGCCAATACAGCTAACTCTGCCTCAGCCGTAATACCCAGTAGCAGCATTTCATCTACATCATGATAGGTGAGGCGATAGGTGGGTTTAATGAGACTCGCATGAATAGAATAATCAACAACGGCCCCCTCCCCATCTAAAATAACCCCAAAACTCAAGGCTGCAGATAGTTCTCCTTGCCGTAAACTCATCGGACCGGCTGCTAACTCCATGGGAAACATGGAGATCATTCCCGTGGGTAAATATAGGGTTGTACTGCGTTTTCTCGCTTCTAAGTCTAATTCATCCCCTGGAGTCACTAAACGGGTGGGATCAGCGATATGTATCCACAGTTTAACCCGATCATCCTCCAAATATTCCACACTCAAACCATCATCAATCTCTTCGGTACTTTCATCATCAATGGTATAGACTTTGAGATGGGTCAAGTCTAGGCGATCGCCATCAGCATCGGGGGGAGGGGTTTCGAGATAAGAAGCGGCCACATCGAGTACCTTCTGAGGAAAATTGACGGGATAAGAGCTACGCTTTAAGAAGAGATTTTCATGAGGACTCCACCATTTTAAGGTGACTAATAACTCAAACGCCTCCTCTGGGGTCGTTTTGTATCCTAGTTCTTTGAGTAAGTCTTGAGCATTACGATGAGTTTGCTCAGGTTGCAGGACAAACTTCTCTAATGATTCTAGGCGAGTGCGATCGCTCTGTGTCCATTCTACCGTCTCTCCTGCTATTCCTTGCTGAATATGCTCTAAAAAGACTGCTTTTTCTTGTTCGCGTTGTTGTTCAACCTCTAATTGATGTTTAATTTCTTCGACTTGACTGGAGGAACGGGGTTCGTAGCTGTCTCCTTTTTTCTTGAAATAAATTTTATCATCGCATAGTAAACGATGGGCAGCGTAACATAGGGTTGGGGTTTGGTCAGAAAAGAGAAAGCTGGCCATATCAGTGGGGGTTACTGCATCTCCTTCTTCCACTAATAATTCCCAGGCCACTTCTAAACTGGAGGGATCAAGATAGGGTTGAATGTCTTGAAGTAGTTGCGCAATATCACTGCTGGTATACGGACCTCCTGGCACTTCATATTCTACTCGCTGGGGTCGCAGTTTATGGGTATGACCTTCACTATCAATAACCATCCAATCTTTTTTACCTTCTGGACGGTCAACGACGGCCAGACGACGTTCTCCATTGACTCTAAATTCAATTAAGTTACCTTTTTCCACGGGCTGTTTGCTTTCCTTGGTGACATTTACCCATAGGCAGTTTGATCCTATGTTAGTTTATCACAAAAACTTTGCCCTGACTCTGATGCCTCGATTTTCGTCCCTCATAGCAGTTTTGGGATCACCAATAACAATTCCCCCCCACTCCACTTAACTAAAATCTTGAGACACCCAAGAGGGGGATGAAAAAAACTTGCTTACTTTGCATAAACCCGTTAGAATGACGATTAATTTTTGTGAAGGTTATTTACTATAGGAAAATGAGCTTACACAAAACTACCTAAGGAGGCGCGTCATGCACCAACTCAAACAATATTGGGTTGCCCAAAGACTTGACAAAGACTTAGGAGATCCCTGGACTCCTGAGAATGTAATGTCTTTCAAGCAAGTCGTTGATATCGACGAGACAGAGAAATTTCCTCACTCAGAGATAGAATGGCTTTACAATTGGAAACTGCAACATTACTATGTCCCGGCGGAGTGTGGTGGGGAGTTTACTTCCTTTGAGGAATTTTTGGCTTTTGTTCGTGTCTTATGTCGTCGAGATCAAACCATAGGGATCGCTTTTACAACCCTATTTTGGTCTTTTATCACTTGGATGGCAGGAAACGATGAACAAAAACAACATTTAGCCCAATACATCAAAAATGAGAATGGGGCTATGTGTTTAGGCTATTCCGAGA
>JBFRWG010000169.1:0-4007 GCA_051439445.1 Crocosphaera sp. | reverse complement strand
CGATGACTTCTCCTGTGGTTTTATCAATCAATTTGACGATAACGTCATTAATACCGACTTCACCCTCATCTTGAACGCCGTCGCCGTCTGCATCTAACCAAACACGATCCCCAATGGTGCCTGTGGGAACAAAACCCTGATCAATGGAGAGATCACTTTTTCCAGAATCTAAAGTAACCACGTCGGAAAGCGGGCCATCGCTATCAACTGTGTCATCTTCTCCTTGATTAGCTGGACTTGCTTTAAACCCATCGGGTTGTTCAAATTGAACTTTGTAGTCACCAGCAATTACTTCAAAATGATAATTCCCATCTGCATCAGTGGTGGTAGTGTGAATCACTTCACCTTCTTCAATTTCACCATCTCCATCAACATCCGCCAGTAAATTAACCGTTACGCCAGCGAGACCATCCTCTCCAACATCTTGAATACCATCAGCATCTGCATCTAACCAAACTCGATCGCCTAGTTTGGATAACTCCACCCCAACGATGAATGGTTGCTTGTCATAAGGGTTCGTATCCTCCGTATTTTGATCAGGAAATAGCAAAACCCCTACTTGTCCAACTACCGCTTCTCCAAAAATGGTAGTGTACTCGTAGCTAGGCACAAAGTCCGTTCCATTCGCTTCGGCTAACTCGATAATCTTATTAACCCTAGCTGCAGCATTTACGTCAGTTGTATCATCACCCAAGTCAGGGAGGTCATTACCATTAGGGTTGAAGCTTTCTCCTAAAACTGTCCAAATAGCTGCTTGAATGTCACTAAAGGTAAAGATACCGATGTCATCACCCACTACGGAGCTATCCTTACCAACGAAAGACTGGTTGAGAATCCAAGCGGCTAAATCTAAGTTTTCAGGATTGTCCACCGCACCTAAATACTCTGGAGGAATGTCTTCATAAATAGAAAAAACCTGAGCGGTCAAGTTGCTCTCTGTGCTAAGAACGAAAGTATCTGTGTCGATACAGTAGCCATCAAATTGACCAGCAAGAATACTGTCTTGAATATTAATATCAGCGTAGCTGTCTTCACCAGCCACATTTTGACCGGTTAGGCCTTGAAGTGAGATATCGATGGTCACCTGAGATGGTAACGATAAACTTAAAGCATTTGAAGAACTCATCAGGATTTTGTCCCTTGTTTTAATGAAATTTTTTTAATTATGACAGTGGGATGTTAGCGTTGATGTTAGCGTTGATGTTAGCGTTCCTGTTAGCTTTCAATGTATAACTTCAAGGATTACGGAAAAATTATTAAGCGGAATCAGTAAATATTTATTGAAAACAAGAACCAGGGGGAATGGCGTATGGATTCCCCCATATAAATAATATGAGAAGTGTGATCAAAAAAAATAAATTAGAAATGTAAATCTATTTGTATTCTATAATCTGATTCCTGAGTTTTAGAATCACTAAATTTCTTTGAAATAAGTGTTTATGGGTGTATTTTTCACTTTAATATTGACCTTTTTTAAGGTGAGTTCGGAGTTTGGAGTTGGAACATTTTTAACGAAAAAATCAGGGTTTTGAGTTAACAATTTGACTCTTAAACCATCGATTTTATGTTCTGTCGAACTCACATTTTTTAAACTTTTTTTACATCAATTTTGTTGAATTTGGCATAATTATTTTTAGCATTTCTAGTAAATTATTCTGATTCTGTATGATTTGGATGTGGATGTTTTTGTTTTCGATAATAAAATTTTGCTTTTAGGGAAATGTTACTCATTTTTTGCATCATAAGCTTTGATATAAAGCCTCCTTATAATTATTGTTTATAGACCACTTTAACTTATAAGAAGATAACGAATTGCATATTGAAATCATCTGGGAGTCTTGCCGTGTTTCGACCCCACGTGCTTTCCTGTCAACTCACACACACCACAATCCACCGATTAATTGGGGGAAATTTTTTTTATTTTGGTCTATTGATATAAAAACTCGTATGAGAGAACATTAAAGTATTGGATATTTGAGCATAATCCTAACTGGAACCAAAAATATGAAAAAAATTCTAGGAATGATGCTTTCTCTAGCGTTAGTGGCAGTGCCATTAGAATCGCTTGCAGAACCTATTTTACAGCGTATTGAGCGAACAGGAACCATTCGTGCCGGAGCTTGGAAAGATGCAAAACCCTTTGGTTACGTTAATGAAAAAGGGGAATGGGTCGGCTATAGTATCGATATTATGAGAGTGATTCAAAGTCAGGTTGAAACCGCCTTAGACAAACCGATTAAACTGGAATTAGTTGAAGTTGACACTCAGAACTTTTTAGATCAGGTTCGCGATAGAGAGGTAGATATCTCTTGTGGTCCGACTTCATTTACCTGGAACCGAGAAAGATATATTGATTTTTCTATCAGCTATTTTGTCACGGGAACACAAATTCTGGTCAAAAAAGGAGTCACTATTGATTCTCTGGAGGAACTGAAAACAAAACGAATCGGTGTAGAAGCCAATACCACCAATGAGGCCATTCTAAAAACCCTAGCCCCAGACTTACAACTAACCTTAGTCAATAGTCGCAGCGATGGCTTTACTAAACTTCAACAAGGGGTTATCGATGGTTATGCTAGTGATGGTATTCTTCTCGAAGCTTTGAGACAGTCCGCACCGAACCCTAGAGAATGGGACATTATTCCTAACGATGAATTAGTTAACCTCGAAGCCTACGCTTGTGTTCTTCCCCAAGATGATTCTCATTGGAGAGATTTAGTTAACTATTCCATTCTCAGAGTCATTCAGGGATATATCATTGAAGATCCTGAATTTAATAAAATGTTTGAAGGGTGGTTTGGTCAGCAAGGAGTGATCCCCTATCCAAAAGCTATTCTACAAGAGTATTTCCGGGGGATTATTGACTCAAAAGAACGCATTCCTACTACGGCTTTTTAGAAGTGATGAGCAAAACAAAAATTTCTCCCACACCTTCGATACTTCTCTTAACTAAAATCTTGATACACCTAATTGAAAACTGTTATGAGTCAGTTGGATAGTTCTCAAAAAGAATTCAATCTACTCAAATTTGGGCCCGTTCGTCTGGTGGTTCTCCAGTCCGGATCTTTTTGTAATCTCGATTGTGATTATTGTTATTTACCTGATCGTCAGACGAAAAACCGTCTATCAAGCGATCGCATTGCCCCCATTTTTGAAAATTTACTCAGTAGTCCTCTGGTTCGAGACTCTTTTACCGTCTGTTGGCATTTAGGAGAACCGTTAGCGGTTCCCATTGCTTTCTATAGGGAAGCAATGGAGATAATTGAGCAAATTAAAGCCCGTCTCCAAAAAGAAATCAAAATTAACTACTCCGTTCAAACCAATGGCGTATTGTTAACCCAAGCTTGGTGCGATTTCTTTCAACAATATGATTTCAATGTCGGTGTAAGTATTGACGGACCAGCCTTTATCCATGATGTTCACCGCAAAACCCCAAGCGGTTTAGGAACCCATGCAGCTGCCATGAGGGGCATTAAACTACTACAAAATAATCACCTTGAATTTTATGTCATTGCCGTACTTACAGAAACCTCGTTGGACTATCCAGAGGAAATATTCCAGTTTTTTAGAGACAATGGTATCAAACGGATAGGCTTCAATATTGAAGAGATAGAAGGAGTCAACAGTACCTCTTCTTTACAAAGAGATAATATCTCTGCAAGAATAAGGACTTTTTGGCAACGGTTTTGGGAGTTAACCACTTCTGTTAAAGGGGAAATACAGGTGAGGGAATTTGAGGATGTCAGTGAATTGATCCTGAAATCTTCAGGACGGTTAAAAAATCAGATGTCTCAACCCTTTGCGATCGTTAGTATTGACTATCAGGGCAATTTCTCCACCTACTCTCCAGAGTTGTTAGCTATGAAAAGTGATGATTATGGAGACTTTATTTTAGGAAATTTGGTTAATGATCCCCTAGAGTCCGCTTGTGATCATCCCAAGTTCTGGAAACTGTTGCACGATATTACGGCTGGTTGTCGTCTTTGCGAAGATTATTGTTCCTACTT
>JBFRWG010000168.1:0-51132 GCA_051439445.1 Crocosphaera sp. | reverse complement strand
TGCTTTAGCTATTATGAAACAAGTCAAAACCCAATTTGATCCTCATAATCTCTTGAGTCCTTCTCGTTTTGTTTAGTTACTTTTTTAAAGAATATTTATTGTCATGCAACTTTCTGATAACTCAAATAATAGTTTCAATTTTCAACAAGCTTTAGAAGAAGACATGAAAGGATTTGATGCAAAAAATCCACCTAAACAAGAATTAATTGATAGTTGTGTTCATTGTGGTTTTTGTTTATCTACCTGTCCTAGTTATCGTGTTATCGGTAAAGAAATGGACTCCCCAAGGGGTAGAATTTATTTGATGGATGCTATTAATAAAGGACAAGCAGACTTAAATGAAACCACAAGCAAACATTTTGACAGTTGTTTAGGGTGTTTAGCTTGTGTTTCTACTTGTCCTGCTGGAGTACAATATGATAGTTTAATTGCAGCAACAAGACCTCAAGTAGAACGAAATCAACCGAGAAATTTTGCTGATAAAATAATCAGAAGTATTATTTTTCATTTATTTCCTTATCCGCAAAGATTACAGATTTTCATTCCTTTACTTTGGGTATATCAAAAATTAGGAATTCAAAAAATTGTACGAGGAACAGGGTTACTAAAATACTTATCACCTCGTTTAGCTGCAATGGAGTCCATCTTACCCGAAATAACTCTAAAATCCTTTAACAAAACCTATCCCGATGTTATCCCGGCACAAGGAAAAAAAAGGTATCGTGTGGGAGTGGTTTTAGGATGTGTTCAACGGTTATTTTTCTCTCCAGTTAATGAAGCGACAGTGAGAGTTTTAACCGCTAACGGTTGTGAAGTGGTTATCCCGAAAACTCAGGGATGTTGTGCAGCATTACCTGCACACCAGGGACAAGAAAAACAAGCGCAAGCATTAGCTAAACAGATGATTGATAGTTTCGCTAATACAGGAGTTGATTATATTATTATTAATGCAGCAGGATGTGGTCATACCTTAAAAGAATATGGTCATATTTTAGCCGATGATGCAGAATACAAAGAAAAGGGTGAACAATTTTCAAATCAAGTTAAAGACATTCAAGAATTTTTAGCAGAAGTAGGTTTAACAACCCCATTAAATCATTTAACCGATGACGATTTACCCCTAGTTTATCAAGATGCTTGTCATCTTTTACACGGACAAAAAATCAGTTTACAACCCCGTCAACTTCTCAAACAAATTCCAGGAATAATATTAAAAGAACCTGTCGATGCTGCTTTATGTTGTGGAAGTGCAGGGGTTTATAATATGTTACAACCAGACGTTGCAGATGAATTAGGCAAACAAAAAGTTAATAATTTAATGAATACAGGAGCGAAATTAATTGCCTCTCCTAACCCTGGATGTTCATTACAAATCAAAAAACATTTAAACCTGCAAGGAAAAGATATCAAATTAATGCACCCTATGGAATTATTAGATTATTCTATTAGAGGTGATCAAATTAAACTGTAGAATGACTCGAGTTTAAAGTAGGGTAAAATCATGTCACATCTACAAAGAAAAACTAGGAACAAAGCATATAAAAATAAATCTAATTTTTGTCGTAACTTTTTGACAATGAGTGGTATTGTATTAATGGCGTTCCTAGTATTAATTATTTCAGTAGATTGGTACATTGATAATCAATTTAACCAATCTATTTATTCCGATATTGAGAAAATTCCTAGAAAAAAAATAGCCTTAGTATTAGGAACATCCAAATATATCAATCAATCTCAAAAAAGCCGCTATAATGCTTATTATTCCTATCGAATACAAGCTGCGGCAAAACTGTATCAGGCAAAAAAAGTAGATGGAATTTTAGTCTCAGGTGATAACTCAACAGAATTTTACGACGAACCCAGTCAAATGACTAAAGATTTAATTAAATTGGGTGTTCCCTCTCAATATATTAATCAAGATTATGCAGGGTTTAGAACCTTAGATTCTATTGTACGAGCAAAAGAAGTTTTCAACTTAGAAAACTATACCATTGTCTCTCAAAAATTTCATTGTCAACGAGCATTATATATTGCACAAGCAAAAGGGCAAAATCCTATTGCTTTTTCTGCCTCAGATATACAATCTGTAGCTGGAATTAAAACAAGATTGAGAGAAGTTTTTGCGAGATTTAAAGCATTTTTAGACTGTAAAATCTTAAAAACTAATCCCAAGTTTTTAGGGGAACCTGAAAACATTAATTACCGAGACTATAGGAGGTGAATATTATGATCCATAAAAATCCTCATCTAAAATTTGTTCAATGGAAAAAGGACAGATCAAGGGATACTCACTTTCTTTGGGTACTCTTAACCCAAATTTAGCTAACTTTCCCTCCTTAATTGCTAACTTTCGCCCATCTCCATAAGCTTTTTCTATTGCTTCTCCTAGAAAACTTTGGAGAGAGGGGGTGTCAACTAAATTATCGAGAACACGCTGACGATGTTCAATAACCGAACTATACCAACTCCTTTTCATTGTTCCAGGTGCATCGAACTGAATGTGTAATTTAAGTAAATGTGCCAATAAAATTTTAAGATTACTTTTGAGTGCATTTTTTTCAGATTTACCCAAATCAACTAACTCCTCAATTAAATGCTCAATATCTAATGAGTCAAACTCACGATTTTTTAATTGATTAACAGTTTGTTCTATCCAAAGTTGTAAATCTTGATCGTATAGCTGATTAGTCATACATGATTATTAAAGTTTAATGTCTTATTTAATTTTATCAAAATATTAAATAACCGCAAAACTTCAAAACAATCAGGGCAAAAAAAGGTTATGTTAAATATATGGTAAAAATTCAAGAATCCTGTTCCATGTGCTACACTTAAATGATAAACGGATTTCTAGTTGATTATGGTTTTTTCTTCTCTGATTCGTACCTTACAAAAATCCCCCTTAACTAAGGAATTATTAGACAAACTTAAGGGAAAGAATGAATTAGGATTAAAAGGAATTAATCGACTGCCAAAAGGGTTAATTTCTTCAGCGTTAGCTCAAGCTAACCAACAAAATTTATTAGTGATTTGTGCCACGTTAGAAGAAGCAGGAAGATGGACAGCACAACTGGAAATCATGGGGTGGAAAACTGTTAATTTTTACCCAACAACCGAAGCATCTCCCTACGAACCTTTTAACCCAGAATCAGAAATGATTTGGGGACAGATTCAGGTCTTATCTAATCTTAATACCGATGAATCGAATAATAATAATTATGCCATTGTTACGACAGAAAAAGCTTTACAACCCCATTTACCACCTCCTACTATTTTCTATAACTACTGCTTAAAATTAGAAGCAGGGATGATAGAAAAATCCAAGAAGTTTGACGAAACTTTGGTTAAATTAGGGTATGAAAGAGTTGATTTAGTAGAAGTAGAAGGCCAATGGAGTCGTCGGGGTGATATTGTTGATATTTTTCCAGTTTCTTCAGAAGTTCCCATTAGATTAGAATGGTTTGGAGATGAACTAGAAAAAATTAGAGAATTTGATTCAGCAACTCAGCGATCGCTTGAAAAAATAGAAACCATTTTATTAACCCCCATTAGTTTTAATACAATTATTGCTAATACCATAAAAGAGCAGAACCCATCGTTAACGACGGGGTGTAACGATTTAGGTAATTATTTATCAGAAGAAGAAAAAGAAGGAATAGAAAATTATAATTATCCCCCAGGAATGCAGAGATTTTTAGGAATTGCGTTTGATTCTCCTGCTTGCATTTTAGACTATTTAAGTCCTAATAGCTTATGTGTTTTCGATGAAATAGAACAATGTCAGTCCCATAGCGATCGCTGGTTAGAATATATAGAAGAAAATTGGAAAGACTTAGAAAAAACCTTACCTAAAATTCATAGATTATTTAATGATTCCTTTGAATTAATTGAGAATTTTCCTAAATTATATCTTTCAGAATTATCAGAAATTAGTGATAAAAATGCCTTGGATTTATCCAGTCGTCCCCTTCCAACTACCCCCCATCAATTTGCTAAACTAGCGGAAATATTGAGAGGAAAACGAGAGATTTATAGTGGAATAACCCTAGAAAAATATGCAACTTGGTTAATTTCTGCTCAACCCTCTCGTACCGTTTCTCTATTACAAGAACACGATTGTCCAGCACAATTTATTCCGAACCCCCGTGATTATCCTGCTATTAATAAATCCCATATTCAAGGAGCAGCGATAGCCTTAAAATATTCAGGTTTAGCCGAATTAGAAGGTTTTATTTTACCCACATTTCGTATTGTTGTTGTTACCGATAAAGAATTCTTTGGACAGCACGTTTTAGCCACAGCAGGATATATTAGAAAGCGTCGTCGTGCTACTTCTAAAAAAGTTGACTTACAACAACTTAATCCAGGGGATTATGTCGTACATAAAAGTCATGGAATTGGTAAATTCTTGAAGTTAGAAAGTTTGGCAACTCGTGAGTATTTAGTGGTACAATATTCTGATGGACTCTTACGAGTTCCGGTAGATTCATTTGATAGTTTATCTCGTTACCGTCATACGGGTTCAACCCCTCCCCAACTTCATAAAATGACGGGAAAAATGTGGCACAAATCGAAACAAAAAGTCCACAAAAATATAAAAAAATTAGCCGTTGATCTCATTAATTTATATGCAAAACGAGCTAAAAATACAGGCTTTACTTACCCTGCTGATACCCCTTGGCAACAGGAATTAGAAGACTCTTTTCCCTATCAACCCACTCCCGATCAATTAAAGGCTATTCAAGACGTTAAGATAGACTTAGAAAGCGATCGTCCCATGGATCGTTTAGTGTGTGGTGATGTAGGGTTTGGTAAGACAGAAGTTGCCGTTAGAGCCATTTTTAAAGCCATTACCAGTGGTCATAAACAGGTAGCTTTTTTAGCACCTACTACTATTTTAACCCAACAACATTATCATACTTTAAAAGAACGATTTGCACCCTATCCCATTAACATTGGACTATTAAATAGATTTCGTACCGCTTCAGAAAAAAAAGACATTTTACAAAGGTTAGCCACAGGAGAATTAGATATCGTTGTTGGGACGCAACAACTATTAGGGAAAGGGGTAAAATTCAAAGACTTAGGATTATTAGTAGTTGACGAAGAGCAGAGATTTGGAGTCAATCAAAAAGAGAAAATCAAGGAAATGAAAAGCCATGTTGATGTGCTTACTTTAAGCGCAACTCCCATTCCTAGAACCCTTTATATGTCCCTATCAGGAATACGGGAAATGAGCTTAATTACAACACCTCCCCCCTCTCGTCGTCCCATTAAAACTCATTTATCTCGTTACAATACTGATGTTGTAAGAACCGCTATTCGTAATGAATTAGATCGAGGGGGGCAAGTCTTTTATGTGGTGCCTAGAGTAGAAGGAATTGAAGAAGTGGCAGGGCAATTAAAAATAATGGTTCCCAGTGCCAGGGTATTAATTGGTCATGGTCAAATGGATGTGAATGACTTAGAAATGACCATGTTAAGCTTTAACAATGGAGACGCAGATATCCTGGTTTGTACCACCATTGTTGAGTCAGGATTAGACATTCCTAGAGTGAATACAATTATTATCGAAGATTCTCAAAAATTTGGACTTTCTCAACTGTATCAACTGAGAGGAAGAGTGGGAAGAGCCGGTATTCAAGCTCATGCTTGGTTATTGTATCCTAGCAAGTCTCAACTAACAGAAACTGCCCGCAAAAGATTAAGAGCGTTGCAGGAATTTAGTCAGTTAGGATCAGGGTATCAATTAGCTACCCGTGACATGGAAATTCGTGGGGTTGGTAACTTATTGGGGGCCGAACAATCAGGACAAATGGAGTCTATTGGCTTTGAATTGTACATGGAAATGTTACAAGAAGCCATTAAAGAAATTCAAGGTCAAGAAATACCAAAAGTAGAAGAGACTCAAGTAGATTTACAATTAACCTCTTTTATTCCCACGGATTATATTCCCGATATGAAACAAAAAATGGCCGCTTATCGAGCCATTGCTGTCGCGAATTCTAAAAAAGAACTAAGCCAAATTGCAGCCGAATGGAGCGATCGCTATGGAAAATTACCCCTTCCTGTACAGCAATTATTACAAGTCATTGAATTAAAACAATTAGCAAAATCTTTAGGTTTTTCTCGTATTAAACCCGAAGGAAAACAACATATTGTTTTAGAAACCCCCATGGAAGAACCGGCCTGGAAATTATTACAAGAAAAACTTCCCAATCATCTGCGCTCGCGCTTTGTTTATAGCCGCAAAAAAGTTACCGTTAGGGGTTTAGGGGCGATGAAACCACAAAAACAATTAGAAAGCTTATTAGAATGGCTGGAAAAAATGCAAAATGCTATCCCTGAACCAGTTTAAGAACGAAGCATGGAGAAAAAATTAAATTCTCCATTCTCCATTCAAACCCTAGTCTTCTGCAAAAACGTAGCGATATAAATCATTGGGATCGGGTTCAGGACTTTCTTCAGCAAACCGAACCGCATCATCAACAGATGCTTGAACCTTCTGTTTAATGTCATCTAACTCATCTTGGTTCGCTAGATTATGTTCTATCAGATATACAGACAGACGTTGAAGGGGATCTTTACTGCCCCAAAACTCCTTTTCATCAGGCGATCGCAGTTCATCAGGATCAGCCAAAGAATGACCTCGAAAGCGATAGGTTAAGGCTTCGATCAAGGTCGGTCCTTCCCCGGCCCGGGCCCGTTCAATGGCTTCTTGTGCCACCTTACGCACCGCTAAAACATCCATCCCATCGACTTCCACCCCAACCATATCAAAAACACTGGCCTTTTTATAAATTTCTGGTTGAGAGGTGGCGCGATCGTGAGCCATACCGATAGCCCATTTGTTATTTTCTACCACATAAATAATGGGTAACTTCCACAAAGCAGCCATATTCAAGCATTCAAAAAATTGACCATTATTGCTGGCCCCATCCCCAAAGAAACAAGCCGTCACTTGATCAGCCTTGTCATCTCCCATCATTTCCCGTCGATATTTGCTCTGAAAGGCTGCCCCCGTCGCCACTGGGATACCTTCAGCTACAAAGGCATAACCCCCTAATAAACGATGTTTTTCAGAGAATAGGTGCATCGAACCCCCACGCCCTTTACTACAGCCAGTTTCCTTGCCAAACAACTCCGCCATCACTTCACGGGGGGGAACACCACAACTGAGGGCATGAACATGATCTCGATAGGTGCTTGATACATAATCTTCATCGGGCCGTAGTGCTTTAATAACACCCGTAGATACGGCTTCTTGTCCGTTGTAGAGGTGAACGAAGCCGAACATTCGACCTCGATAATACATTTCAGCACACTTATCCTCAAATAAGCGTCCTAACATCATATCCTCATAGAGCATTAACCCTTCTTCTTTAGTCAGTTGAATAGATGTTGTGTTAAATTCAGGCAAAGTACGTTCAGAAACCATAGTCACTAAAACAATTTTGACGATAATACAGAACAAGTGAAGTACCCCAACTAAACTCCGTTATAGTTGGGGCTTCCAACTTAACCAAGATTTAGGACGGTCTTATTCGTCATGCGGAGTTTCCCGTCTCATCAGCCATTGCCGCCACAAGACAAGTCTTGTTTTGGTCTTACACAGCCTCCACAGGCAGTCGCCCTGCTTCCCAAGGCGAAATGTTTTCTTGTCGAGATTGCACTTTGGACTTATGCTATTGCTGCCGACTTTTCTATTCTTGTGCAGTCTTTTCCGCTTTTGGACGCTCCCATACGATACTTTATCGTGTAAAGAATCCCCAACGCAAGGCGATGGGGTAGTTCAATCTCTATTTTGGCCCTCTAACTTGCCTCTGACTAAAATTACTGTATGGTTAACCTGTTGAGCAATCATTTTGGGAATATTTCCTTGCATCACTTGTGCCAGGAGTCCTTCTCGACTCACCCCTAACATGACCACATCACAGGTTTCTGACTCGGCTAAATGAACAATAGCATTAGCCACAGACTGAGAACGAATAGGAAGAGGAATCACCGGACGTTCAAGTTCTTCTTTTAATTGTTTAGCCTTAGCTTCTAGGACTTGATAATTGGGAGTCGGTTTATCGGGAGCAAACACTTGACACAGCCAAATGATGGGAGAACGAGCATTGGTGTATAAGCGAGTTAACCCAGGTAACAATTCCATGGCCCGTTGAGCATTGGGGCCTCCAGCAATAGGAATTAACCAAGTGGCATCCTTATCAAGTTGTTGAGGAAAGGCCTCCTCTTCTTCCCCTAATTTGACGAGGACTAACTCACAAGTGGCTTTACGAATTAAAATATCGATAACAGGAGCAAAAATAGTGCCACGGGTGTGATCTTCAGGCTTCCATTGCAACACCATCAGATTAATATGGCGTTCTCGAATGGTATCTAAAATAGCCTGAGCGATATCATGGGCAATACGGATTTGAGTATGGACAGGAACTTGATGGTGTCGCCCCAATCTTTCCATTCGTTGTAATAATTGGCGACTGGGTTGAGTCAGCACAGGGGTTTGTGCGGGATCGCTGTGTTTAGGAATTGTCAGAACCTGTAAACATTCAATATCTTGATGTTGTTGTCGGGCGATCGCTGCTGCAATTTTAAATAAAGAGGTGGCATCATCAGCACTCATCAGGGGTAATAAAACACGACCCTCTCCCGATAAGGGGGCGCGGGTTTGATAGGCAATATAAGACGGATCTGGGGTTGCTTCATTAATGCTGTGATCATTACCTTCTAATTGATTGGCTTCTATGCGAATAATGTCGGTTCGGGTGATAATACCCACCAGTTTACTCCCTTCAGTTACGGGAAGGCGAGAGAGTTGGTAACGGTTGAGAAGGTATAACACATCACTTAAGGAAGCGTCTGCTTGTATCGTAATCGGTCGCGGAGTCATAAACGCTGTGATCGGGGTATGTCCTGGCCGTTGGCTAGACTTAGCGAGATCGGTTTGAGTAACAATCCCCACTAGCTTACCCTGATCAATGACAGGAAACCCTCTATGGGTGGAGGTAGACATGGCTTGCAAAACTTCCTCAAGGGTTAAATGACCGGGTAAAGTTTCTACTTGAGACTGCATCACTTGGGCCGCAGTTAACTTAGACAAAAAATCCTGTGCTGTGGCGGCTTCTGTAATATAAATCCCCCGTGCTTTTAACATATGTTCGTATAACGATCCTCTCGAAACACTTTCGGCCACGATATAAGACACAGCACAAGTAACCATCAAAGGCAGCACAATATTAAAATCGGTGTTTAATTCAAAGACGAAGATAATGGCGGTGACAGGGATTCTCACCACTGCGGTGAAAAAGGCTCCCATTCCTGCCAAAGCGTAGGTAGACTCGGCCCCGGTTCCGGTCAATAATTCTTCAAAGTCCCCCACTAAATAGCCTAACGCTGACCCCAAGACTAAGGCCGGACTAAATAAACCGCCGGGGGTATTGGCACTGTAGGCTAACATAGTCAAGAAAAAATGAGCCACAAACGCCAGCAGAATCTTCCCCCCATCTAACTCTCCTGTTACCAGAAAAATCCGTAGTCCTGCATTATCGAGAAAAAAGGGAGGCAATAAGGCGACAATAATCCCTGAAATCATCCCCATTAAACCAATGCGCCAGGATAAGGGTAAATTGAAGCGACGTTGTATTTTGACGCTGAGGAGAAGTCCTCGATTAAATAACGCCCCTAAAACTCCTGCTAAAATCCCTAAGAGGAGGTAAAAGGGTATTTCTGAAGCGGAAAAGGTAATATCAGGGAGTTGCAATAAGGAGGAAGGAAAATTAAGGGTCGATGATTGTAACATCAGGGACACCACCGCACCAGTAAAGGAGGCGACGATGGCGGTTTCTAGGGTTAATCCTGAGACATCTCGCATCAACTCTTCGATCACAAAGAGAACCCCTGCAATGGGAGTGGTAAACCCGGCTGCTAATCCGGCTGCGGCCCCTGCTGCAATCATTTGTCTGCGATGTTCTGGGGAGGTAGGAACCCAACTACTGAGTTGGGCGGCTAACGCAGCACCAATATGAACGGTGGGGGCGCGACGGCCTAGGGTTAACCCTGCTCCTAAGACCAAAATAGTACCAATGAGTTTAACAAGGGCAACCCGTAGGGATAAGGGAACGGGATAACGAGCGAGGGAGACTTTAACTTGACTAATACCTCCCCCTGCTGCGGTGGGAGAGACGGTTTCAATCAACCAACCGGCTAAATAACCGAAACCGAGTCCTCCCAAGGGTAGAACCCAAATAGCCCCAAACTGGTTGGCTAATGCGACACGCCAACCTCCTAACCAACCTACCCCTTGTTTGAGGATTAAAGCGGCGATCGCTGACAAGATTCCGATCAAACAGGCTTCTACTAAAGCGTAACGGGTATCCGTGGCCTTGGTGGCCAAATGTCTTGATTTCACCCATTGATAGAAGCGTTGGGGAACTAAATAAGGCTGCATGAATTACCCAGGTTGAGCCGGTCTGTTTTGATGATAGGAGATATTTTTTAGGTTGCAGGGGAAATCCTTAGGATCAATTAACTTAATCAAGGTAACAGTCGTTTCTTCTGAGAACTGTTACTCAAGCGCAATAGTTACAAACCTGATATTTTCAGGGCGATCGCTTATCTTTCTAGAATTTTTAGCTTACAAGACATCGGGTAAACTGGCGTTTTCAGGGATTATAAAAGAATTGAAGGTGGTAACGACAACAGAGATTTTTAAGATGAACTTGATTTTTGTAACCACTTTTCAATTGTTCGTCAATCAACTGGTTAAAAATCAAAATATGTTATAAATTATTAAAATGTTGTTCTTAATCATCTCAATTATGAAAAATATAGTTTTATTTTCCACCACAATTTTAATGACCACTTCTGGATTGATATTAGGAAAAATAGAAAAATCTTTAGCTTTAACTTTCAATTGGAGTTATTCTGCACCTGGAATAGAAGCAACTGGAACATTAATAACGAATGATATTAGTGATGATAATGGCTTTTATTTAATTACTGATATTACTGGTCAGCGAAACGATGAAATTATTATAGGTTTATGGCCAAGTGGTACTTCAATACCAGGAAATGAACCGTTTGAGCTTGATAATTTAATCAGTCTTAATGGGGAACAATTCACATCTAGTGGTTTAGGGTTCTTGACATCCGAAGGTAATTTTGTAAACTTATTTTTCGCTGATTTTTTGCAACCATCAGGTTATTTTGAAATTTTCTCTGCTCCTCCTTTTATCCCAGGTTTTGAAAATTTTGGACCTGAAGATAGTGAACTACCTGTTACTTTTAAAGCTACTTTAGTTTCTGTATCTGAACCTTCAACTATTATTCCGTTAGGATTATTAGCAACTCTTGGTTTTAGAAAAAGCTTTAAAAGTAAATTAGCTAAAGCTAAGAAGAAATAGAATTTAAAGTCCTCTGCTAGATGTGGGGGATTTTTATATATAGCATTCTCACTCTGAGGTACACTCATATTTTGTCCCTCACAAGGCGATCGCCTATCTTCTGGAAACCATTACTAAAGCGCAACAGTTAAAAAAGGTGATCTGCTTGAGCGAAGTAGAAATTAGAATCTATTTATTTCTCCATTCTCCATTCTCCTAGGCGATCGCTTATCTTCTGGAAACCATTACTAAAGCGCAACAGTTAAAAAAGGTGATCTGCTTGAGCGAAGTAGAAATTAGAATCTATTTATTTCTCCATTCTCCTAGGCGATCGCTTATCTTCTGGAAACCATTACTAAAGCGCAACAGTTAAAAAACGGGAGTTGCTTGAGCGAAGTAGAAATTAGAATCTATTTATTTCTCCATTCTCCATTCTCCTAGGCGATCGCCTATCTTCTGGAAACCATTACTAAAGCGCAACAGTTAAAAAACGGGAGTTGCTTGAGCGAAGTAGAAATTAGAATCTATTTATTTCTCCATTCTCCATTCTCCATTCTCCATTCTCCTAGGCGATCGCCTATCTTCTGGAAACCATTACTAAAGCGCAACAGTTAAAAAACGGGAGTTGCTTGAGCGAAGTAGAAATTAGAATTTATTTGTTTCTCCATTCTCCATTCTCCATTCTAAATTCTCCATTCCTTCTAACTATGTATTCTCGGTTCAGGGTGTAATGTGGCTAAGATTTCACTCTCAATAATTGATAATTCATCTAATCTTTTTTGTACTATTTCTCTGTCAAAATAAGTGTCTGCTAAGACCCAATAAATACCATAATGTCTGGCTTCTGATGCCATTAAACTGCGATAAAATTTGGCTAATTTTTCATCAGTACAATATGTCCCTAATAGTCCTAATCTTTCGTGGGATCTAGCTTCTATTAAGGCTGCAATCAGTAAAGAATCTAATAATCTTTGGGGTTCTTTGTTGCTGATTTCTGCTTTTAATTTTGCTCCATAGGGAGGTGAAGATAGAGGGCCCAAGGGAATATTTTTTTTCTCTAACCATTGATTGACTTGTTCAAAATGTTCTAATTCTTCTTGGGCGATCGCTGTTAATTTTCTCACTAATACTGCATTAGAAGAATAACGAAACATCAAGTTTAACGCAACACTGGCTGCTTTTCTTTCGCAATGGGAATGATCTAATAAAATGGTTTCTATATTGTTAATTGCTTGATCAATCCAAGTTTCTTGGGTTGCTGTTTTTAGGATATTGATTTTTGTTTTTTCGGTTAACATAATTGACAAAATAATTAAGATAAAACGATGTTACGAAACTGTGCTTCTCCCCCTAAGTTATCAATGGTGTCATTGTCATTGAAGAAAACTAAGTGATCGTATTGTCCAGTGAAATATTGACCTAAGTTAATATTATAGTCTTTCCAGCCATCAACTGCTTCAGGATCATCTAAACCTTGATAATCATTAAATGCTTGATTCCCCCAGTTTTGGGTTCCATACAATTTAAAGAAAGTGTTAGGGTCATTAAATAAATCATCATCTTTATCAAAACCAAATCCTTGGATTTCTGCTTTTTCTTGACTCCGAAATTGAAAACTTAAATGAGTGTTTTCTGTCACATTATAGCTCTCTAAATCAAAATATTTCCAAGCGTTGTTTTCCAGTTTAACTTCATTTCCATTATCAAAATAGGTGACAACAGCATCATCTGTATCTTGAGGAAGCAAATTACCATTTAATAAGGAAGCATCTCCATAACGTTCTAAGGTATTATTAACAATATTTCCATTAATATTTAAGACTAAACTTTCGTCAAAAATAAAGTCTTCTGGGGTTAATTGAATTTCATTATTAAGATTAATAACAAAATCTTGATCATTAACTGATATTGTAGTGTTGCCGTTGTCTTGGGTGATGGTTAGATCATCGAAGGAGTTGATGGGAAGGTTGGAGAAGTTAAGGCGATCGCTTCCTTGTTCAAAGTCTGTAATATTATCAGGGTTAGCTGTGCTGGAGTCGTTGAAACTGTTGTAAAGGAAGATATCTGCATCGTTACCACCGGTTAAAATATCGCCACCGAGTCCCCCTGTAATGATATCATTGCCGTCTCCTCCATTGAGGACATCATCGTTAGTTCCTCCGGTTAACTTGTCGTTACCGTTTCCTCCATCCATAACAACAGTTTCGTCACCAGAGTGAGTAAAGGTGTCATCTCCGTCGTTACCGATGGCCATTTCTAAGTTTGCCGTTCCTAAGTCGAGGGTGACTGCTTCAGTAGTGGTAACGATCGCAATATCGGTTCCTTCTCCTCCATCAATAAAGGTGTCATCTGCATCAATATAGAGTAAGTCGTCTCCTGGGTTACCTTGTAGGCGATCGCTTCCTTCATCTCCTACTAACCAGTCGTTTCCGTCACTTCCTACTAAGGTGTCGTCTCCTGCTTCTCCTGAGAGGAAGATATCGTTATTTACAGTGGTGTAGAGATAGTCGTTTCCAATGTTTCCGATGGCAACTTGTAGGTTATTGTCTGCGAGGTTGAGGGTTAAGTCGGTGGTGTCTTCATGGATAAGGAGAGATACTGCGGTGTCATCTTCTGCAAGTATTTCTATTCCAGATTCGGTTTGGTTAACTTTAAATCCGGTTTGGGTGACGAGGAAAGCAACATCAGATATTTGGCCACTGGTTCCATCGTTTCGGTTGAAGATAGAACTTTGACGTATAACGTTACCCGTCAAAATTACGTCTTCAGTGATCCCGTTGAGGTTAATGCTGGTGATACCGTGATCGTTTAAGGTTTTCAGTTCGTTGGGTTGACTGATTCCATCTTGGTTAATATCTTGCCATACCAGTATCTGATTAAACTGGGTATCTGTTGCGGAAATAATACCGTTTTGGTTGCTGTCTAGGCTTGCTAATGCGTCTAAACCAGAGTTGGGGGAAGCGTCGTTAAAGTATTCGGAGAAGACTTCGGTAATATTGTTAATGGTTCCATCATTGTTGAGGTCTAGGGTTAGAATACCGTCGGTTGTCCAAGCGGTGTTTTCAGCGTAAACATCTGCATCAATATCAAAGAAAACACTAGAAGTAGATAGTTCAGATAATTCTAATCCATTACCATCTAAATCAATAATAATAGGATCTAAAGGAACTATGTTGTTAGTCTCTGTTTGATAGGAACCGAAAGAAGAGCCTGATGATGCTAAGAAAGAGGGGAAAGGATGATTTACTAATTCAATTGTTTGGGAATTCTCATTAAAATTATTTTTGATATTAGAAAGAACCTGATAACTACTCTGTGCAGTAGGTTGGGGTTGAAGTTGTTTATTTATCTTTTGATAAAATTGGTCTAAATTATCTAGAGAAGAACCATCACCAAGAGCATCTATTAAAAATGAGACTGCATCTGAATGATCATTTCCAGGGTAATAGTCTAACATTTCAGAAGTAAGTTTTATATCTTCACTTCCCAAAGGATTTCTGTATCCTAATGAAAATATCCAGTCATAATCACTACGAATAAGTGTTACATTTTTGGCATCAGTTTTGTCTAAACGTCCTTCATCAGATGAATATGGTAAAAAAGTCAGTGTATTTCTTTCAAAACCAGGACTAGCTGGATCTAATCCAATAATAGTATTAAGTTCAGTATAATTTTCTTTAGCATATTCTCCAATTGCTCCTGCTACTTGTGCGCCCAAACTATGACCAATAATTTGTAATTGGCTAAAATCAATTTCTAGATCGTTAAGTTGTTTGGCCATTGCTTGACCAGCTAATTTAGTATCGAAAGCAGCACTAAAATAATTAACATCTTGGGCTAATTCAGACCAATCACCAATGATTATATTATGATTAGGATATTTAGCTTCAAGAAGCTCTGCTACTAGAAAATTCCACTCTGGACTGACATTATTAAGCCAACCGAATGTGATTAATATAGTAGCCTTATTAGCTTCTATTTCCCCTCTTGTAATTAAAGCTCCCTGGTTATTTTCATTGAGTTTAAATTCTTCCATAATATAAATTGCTTCTTGACCATTATATTCTTGTCTTATGAAAATATCTTCTAATTCATATTCTGATAGAAGATGTTGTATTTCTTCATCAGTTATGTCTGGCTGTTTCAAAATATTTTGTAATAATAATTCTTTCTTGAAGTCTGTTAATTCATCAATATTTGTCTGTTGATCATTGTAGTTAACCAAACCATTAGCAATCCCTTGAATACCTTTTAACCACCCTTCTAAACTACCATCATCACTAATAGTTTTAATCCCATCTGTAATATTAACAGCGAATTCCACTGTGCTAAGAATATCTAGAAGTTGTTCGGATACAGCAAATTCTTCTCCAAAAGTTTTAAAGAGATTACTTCCTAAAAGAAAACCTGCATTTAAAAAGTTAGCTGTTGCTGCTAACCATTCATCTTCTTCTGCTAATTGAACTCCACTATTAATACTTAAAGCTGCTTGAGATAAGTAACTATATTCTGGTAAACCTAAAGAAAAAGCTGCATTTGTTAAGCTAAGAAATCCTGTTAAACCGTCTCCTGCTTCAAAAGCTTGATAACCATTATAAACACCATTAGCAATTTGTTGAACTTGTCCAAAATTTTCAATATGCTCTAATCCTAAGCCTAAATCGGGAACAGGAATTTTTGCTAATTCTGCTGCTCCTAATGCTGCCATTCCTGCATTAAAAATCGCTCCTTTTATATCACCATTATAAGCAGATTGAACAGCACTTAAAGATGCTCCAATTGTTCGTAAAGTAGTCGCAACTGTAGACAATGTAGTGCCTGAAACTCCCAATAATGTTCCACTTCCTGCTAAGGATGCTCCTGCGGTTGCTACTGCTGCGACAACAGAAACAACTAAGGTAACTGTCCCTAATAATTCGTTAACAAATGCTTTCTTTCTTGCTTTTCTTTCTTCTATTCTTCCTTCAATAATCTGATTTAAAATATCTTTAGATTGCTGTGCTAATTCGCTGGATAAATCTACTGCACCCTCGGCATATCCAATCTTATATAAAACTTCTAAGTATTCTTGATTAATATCATCGGTTTCTTCTCCTAATTCTTGACTTATAATAATCTCATCGTAGAGGGCTTTAGTTGCTCCTTGAAGGTCGGTTTGTGAATCTTCTAATATCCCTAATAATCGTTCCTCTTCTGCGTCTAATTTGGCTATTTCTGTTTGTAATTCGTTGGCTTCGCCTATTAAGGCGTTGGCACTATTTAAGAGATTTTCTTGTATAGTTTGGGCTTCTTTTCCTTGTAATGCGTCGTGTATATCGGCGGTGGTTTCTGCGAGAATGGTTTGAATATTTTCGGGTAATTCGGGTTGACTTTGGATTGTTTCTAACTCACTCAAAATACCGGCTAATTGCCCTTTATATTCGGCTTGTTGGATAATATCTTCGATGGGTTGCAGTCCTAAGTCGGTTCTTAGGTCGTTTAATGCCTGTTGTAGAGCATCTTCGGCTTGTAATTGGTTTAATTGTTCTATTTTTGCCGTAGCAATAGCCCGATCTCTGGCAATATCTGCCTGTTGCTTCTCAAATTTAGCGTTTATCGTCTCATCAATACCGAGTTGTCGTTGTGTTGCGAACTCTTGTTCTAAGGTGGCTTGTGCCAGATTTAATTGTTCCACTTGCAGCAGTTGAACAAGGGTTTGTTCTGTCCAGTTTCTGAGATATTCGAGGGCATCTATGCGGAGTTCGGCAATATTTAACTGTTGCTGTAGAGTTTCGATGTCTTCTTGAGTATTACTAATACTGCTTTGAATATCATTAAATTCTGTTTGTGCGATCGCCTGTTGTTGTTGGATGAGATCGATTTGATCTTCGGCAGCTTCTTTAACTATGGCGAATTGATCGGCCTGTTGTTGCGCTTGTTCCTGTAATGCCCGATATTTGAGCATTTCGTTGTAATAATAGTCTGCTTTGACGGCATCATCGGGTCTAGCAATACCTCCGGCGCAACCTCCTCCTGTATCGGTCATTAAGTCCCGATAGTCACGGTAGTATATTTCAGCAGCAGTGGCGAAGTTGTTCTGTTGCGCAACAGTTAAAAGGTAGGCAGCTTCAATACTTCCGGCTTCGGTTGCTTCTATTAAACGGGTTTGTAGTTGGGTTTCCAGGGTATTAAGTTCTAACTGTTTTTCTATACCAAGCAAGGTATAGTTTTCTTTGAGTTCTGTTGCGTCGAGAAGTTGTTGCAGGGTTGACTGTTTGCTTTGTATTTCCGTTAAATATTGGTCATTTTGCACTTCTAGAAATGCCTGTAAGTCTTCCATAGAAGCGGTTAAAGCGATGCTGGTGGCTTCAGCTTGTTGGGCCAGTTCTTGGACTTGAGAGAGGGCTTTTTGTGCGTCTAAGAGTTGCTCTTCGAGGTTGCTATAGTCGCTGTCGGGACTGTCTATGGTGGATAGCAATAGTTGATGTTCGGTTTCAACAACAGTTTTTTGTGCGTCGAGAAGGGTTATTTTTTGCGTGAGCGCGGTTTGTTGGGCAGTGAGGATGATCTGTTTTTGGCTGAGGAGATCGATTGATTGTTGTAGTTGAATGGTTTTAGTTTGATCCCCCCTTAGTCCCCCCTTATCAAGGGGGGGGCCCTCTGTAACCTCTTCATAGCCGCCATTATCAAGGGTGGAAACATCGCCCCCCTTAGTAAGGGGGGTTGGGGGGATCTCATCTAGTTCGCTTTGCAGTTGTAACTGTAGCGCAATAGTTTCTGAGAGTTCGGTGTCGAGGGAAAGGGTTTGCTGTTCAACCCACGCGCGTGTATTGGCTATTTGTTGCAGCAGGTTTTGTGTATTGGTGTCGAGGGTAGCTTTTTCTTCTAGGACATCATTAAGGGCAGTTTGATAAGCTTGACTACTGCTGTCATATTCACCTTGTTCTGTTGCGGTGTTTGTTTTGGCATCTTCTGCTGCAAGTTGGGCGATCGCTAATTGTTCTTTGAGGGTGGGGAGTAACTGGGAAAAGGTTTCTAGTTGTGCTTCTTGTTCAGGAAGGAGTTGTCGTTGCGCTTCTAATAGTTCCAGTTCGGTGATGAATTGATCTAGGGTAAGTTCAGCTTCATCAGCAGCAACGTTCGCTTGTTGCCATTGGGCGATCAGTTGGTCCGTAAGGTTTTGTTGTTGGGTATCTTCGATTATTTGTTCGTCTAGGTTGGCTGCGTGTTTTCTCAGGTTGGTTGTTTGTTTGGTGTAGCTATCCCAGATGACCCAATGGTGATCTACATGGGTAACAGCAACGGTTTCACTTCCACAACGTCCGCGAGATGTACGATATTCTGTCCAAGTGGGGCCAGCTTTACGGCTTAAGTCCCAGTGTATTGCTGCTTGTTCTTCATACCAGTCTGCTTGAGATAAGGCTGCGGTTGCATTGGCTTGTTTTTGAGCTATTTGGGCTTTTAGGGTTTCTAGTTCTTGTTGGGAGTTGGTGAGTTCGTCAGTTATTTCTTGTTGCAGGTTATATAGGGTGGTTGCGTCAGATAAGGCAGGATAATATTGATTACGAAGTTGGTTAAGAGAGGCTTCGGTTTGATCACTAGCAAGATAAGCTTGTAGATAATTTTGTAATTTATCTGGGTTTTGTTCTGCTTGTAGGGTTAGGTATGCAGTTTCTACTCTTAGGTTTTGGAGACTTGAAATAGCTTGTTCTTGATTAGTCTTTCGTGAACTTTTTATCTCTTGCTGTTGTCTGTTAGCAACATTATTTAGTGCCACATAAACGCCATGATGAGCAAAACCGACAAGATCAGCATGGCCATCTCCATTGACATCGGCTAAATAACGAGGATATTTGTCGTTACCAGTCCATCCTCCATCTCCGACTGTAAATGTTCCTCGATATGCTTGTTTGGCTACTCCAAAAGTGCCATCTCCCTTAGCTAATGCTACATAAACTCCATGATGAGCAAAACCGACAAGATCAGCATGACCATCTCCATTGACATCGGCTAAATAACGGGGATATTTGTCGTTACCAGTCCATCCTCCATCTCCGACTGTAAATGTTCCTCGATATGTTTGTTTAGCTACTCCAAAAGTCTCAAGTCCATAAATTTTATCCTTAACTTCATCAATAGAGACTTTAATGCTACTTAGAGTATGATTTTGTTTTTGTTCAATATAATTCTGTAAATTCGTTTCTAACCATTGTTCTTGTTGATTATTATATAAATCAATTTCAATAACTAAATCTTGCTGTGTTAGATCAATTTCTTCATTTAAAATCTCAATTAAATCATAACGTAATGACTCTGATGCTTGACTTCCTAATGTTGCATATTCTTTTTCTAACCTAGTTAAAGTTGAAATATGGTCAATTTTTTCAGACAATAAATTAACTTGTTGTTTCTGACTATTTAAAACAGCGATCGCCTCTTCCAAACTATCAACGGACTCCCCTAAAGCATCAGCATAATTAACCTGTGCTTCTTGACGGGCGATCGCTTCTTGTAACTGAATTTTATCTAATAAATAATCCCCTTGAGGACCAGCTAAGTTATCCTCTATATAAGTCTCTAATTCATTAACAGCTTCCGTGCGTTTTTCCGACAAATTCCAGACATCAACCGTCAACTGATGAGACTCTTGTAAATTCTCTAACCAAATAGCAGATAAATTTTCAATTTCTGCTGCCAACTCCGCACCTAAAATAACATAACCTTCAATACTATCCGTTTCTAAAGCAACCGTTACTGCATCTTCTGACGCTGCTTGAGACTGTAAAGAAGTCAACCTTTCTGAGATGATTTCTTCCCCTTCCACTGCTAAATATTGTTGCCATAACTTGACAACTTCGGGGGTATCTTCATCAATAGTCCAATCTAAAAACTCTGTCACATCTTCTGCTAATAAATAAGCATTAATGGTTTCAAAATCAGTTAATGCTGTCTCTGCCAAGGTTTCAGTTGCTTGTAACTCCTCTAACTGAGTTTGTAAATCAAATAATTTTTGATTTGCATTATTAACAATGGTTTCCTGTTCAATAATCTCCTGATTAGTTAACCTCTCTAAATCTTCTGTTTGCTGCTGTATTTGTAATTTAACAGACTCCAATTTTTGAGCAGTATCCAACCCACTCAAGGATAATAAATCTTTCTGTGTATCTAACCGTAAAACATGAGCAATTAACTCTTGTTCAAGAATCGGAATAAAGAGTTTTGTATCCTTAATTTCTTTGTTTAACACCGAAATATTAGCAGCTAAATTATCTGCTTGTTTATCCAATGCAGCAGCTTTAGCATATTCTTGATCTCGTAATGCTATTTTATTAGGATCTGTTGTCCAACCATACTTTTTTCTCCCCGATCTTCCTGTACCAACAACACCCCAAACCTTACTTTCTTGATCATACTTAGCAGCTAAACTATTATGATGTGCTTCCTGTTGTCTTAAACCATGAATTTGACTGTGATAAGTATTAATTAAAATCTGTTTATCACTAATTTCTTGCTTACGTTTCGCTATTTCTTCCTCTGTATCAAAAATATCTTGTTTAATCTCATCTACCTTAGCTTCAATAACTAACTTTTCCTCATCTGAAAACTTTTCAATAGACTCTTTTTGCTCCTTAAATATCTCAATCTCCCTGACTAAAGCAGCTTTATCTGCTAGTAATCTTTGTAACCTTTCCTCTTCAACCCGATAATAATCATCAGCAAGGGTTAAACTCTCTTCAATTGTTTCTATCTGAGAAGATGTTACAGCAACTTTCTGTTGTAAATCCTCATAATCATCCAAAAAGTTTTGAAAAGCAGCATCAAACGCAATCTTTAAATAGGCGATCGCTGTTTCATTATTTAACAACCCTAAACCAGTGAGAAAGGTTGTTAAATCGTTATGAGACTGGGTTAATAATTCAATGGCTAATTTAGTGTTCATTTTGATGTAGTTTTCTTAAATGAGTTTCGTTAAAAATGATAGAATTTTATGATTTTGATTGGGTTTATGGTGGGGTTGGGTTGTTTTTTTAGGTTTATAGTTGAGTTGATGGTGGGGTTTGGGTTTAATAGTATTAAACCCCTACAAGTAGTTTTTGGCTTTTAAATAACGAATATCTTCTTGAAATTCAGCTACATCATAGTGAACACAAACTCCTCTTTCAGATAGTAAACGCTGGAACTCAATTTGAGATATTCCTAATAGTTCACTCCCTTTTCCTAAACTAATTTTTTCCTGTTGAAACAACATAAAGATAATCTCTTGCAATAGTTCATCCTCTGATAAACCACTTGCTTTTATAACGTCTTGGGGAATTACTAGGGTCATAGTTTCTCCTGTTTTCGGTGATAAAGAACAAAAATTTCGTCGATTAAATTCTGGTTTAGCAGTCGCTTGTGCTTCCACATGAACCAGAAAATAAGCATCTTTTTCTTTAAATTTAACGTTAGCAATTAAATCCCCTTCATACTTTTCTCCTTCGGTAACATCGGTAAATATTTCTTTATCTAAAAAGGTAATTGATTCCTGATCTAGATAAGTGAGAACTTCAGGTAAAAATAAATCAATAAAGTCTACAAAAAATGTCGAGATTAATTCCTTAAATAAGCGATCATGGTCAATCATATTAGTTGAAAATTACATAGAAAAATAAAGTGGATAATACTGGTTGTGTCAGGTGGGCAAAGTTGTCTAGTTTATAAGGAGTTCACATAAGTCTTTGATTTGCCCACCCTACGGTTTTGACAATTTATTTTTAAATAGTGCTGATATGAATTAAAAAATTTTTACCAGTAAGATAACACACCCCTATCAGTTTTTTCACATCCCTTGTAAAGATAATTAATAAATTAGTAAATATACAGAAGATTTAAGGTAAATTATAAATTTTTAGTAAAGAAATAGTCCTAATTTTAAAGATTTGATAAAGCAAAATAAGGCAAATCCTTATGAATTCAACATTGCACAAATTCATCAGTTACTAACGAATTTACGTAAAATTACTGATTAATCTATTCTTAACCTAAAAAATCCTATTTTACTGCTCAAAAACCCTAACTGCTATTTTGCTCTTTTTGTCAAGAGCAGCTTTACATCAGTTTACATTAATTTAGTACAATTGCTCAAAAAAGTTTCTATTTTCCCTGTAAAAAAGCGTATTTGTAGCGATCGCCTATTAAACAGTGACGAAGAATTGGGAATATTTAGCCTTTTTTTAAAAGTAGACAGAGTGGCTACAGATTTTTCTTCTCGTAGATTATACCACAAGCCCGTAACCTCGTTGCTTATTGATAAGAATTCTCATACATTGCGTAATGTAAAGAAGAGCAAAATTTTTTATTTTCTTTGTTATAAAGATTTTAGATAAGTTTTACTTATCTTGTATCGAGGGTAAGGTGGGAAAAGTAAAAAAGATGAGAAAATCAGTAACAATAAAGTCAGTTTTGTCAACCCTAAGAGTTAATTAATATTTTGCCATTCTTCTGCTTCTGTAAATAATACCAATTTCCTAAAGTATGGCTACACATTTTCGTAGGGGTCAACGGCCGTTGACCCCTACAATATCCACATCTGTAGTCCAAGTTTTCATAATTGGTATAACCTGAGATGTTTCAGATTGGTGGTACTGACCAAACATTGAACATTGAACATTAAACATTGAATATGTTGGTTTCAAGCCTCTCCCTTCAGGGAGAAAGAAGTTTGGGAGAGGTTTCAAGCCTACTTCCAAACGAATGATAAATGATAAATGTTAAATGATAAATGAAATGACATACATTGGAGCATAATGATATTATGTCCCTACAATGATTATATCATCAATAAATTAAGCTGATTTAAACAGGGGTTTTCCGTCAGGCGATCGCTTAATTGTTCCGTCTTCATTCTTGTCAACTTTAGCAAATAAATAGTTACCTTGAGCATCTTTTTTCAACTGTATTTTATTCCCTGATCGTTCATATAAAGGGGGACAAAAAACAGGAATTCCTTGATGTTCAATAATGTTCTTATTTCCATCTAATAAAACAGGACAAGTGACTAAGTTTCCTGCTGCATCAAATACCCAATCTTGAGTGTCAGGATCTCGTAAGGGAGTCCCATAAATGGGTAAACCATTACTACTTTTTAAACTCTCTCCTGCATCATTTTTAATTGGGTGTAAAAACACCTGTTTTCCTTGGGGGTTGATAACAGGTTGCTGTGTCTTAGGATCTCGTAAAGGAATCATCCCAGGAGTTGGCATTTTAACCGCTATTCCTTGAGATACAGGAGATTTCAGGGTTTCTAAGTCAGACTCGGTTATATCATAATGCTTTGTGTATTGAATGGCTGCTTTCGTAAATCCAAACCGTTCCAATAGCTTATGGACTCCTGTTTGTTCCATACTGATGAGTAAATCAAAATCAGTAATTTTCAGGTGTTGAGCAAGTTTGAGTCCTTCTTCAACTAATTGAGCGATGGCCTGGGGTTGACGATGTTTCGGTTGTACATACATCCCGATCGCTCCACCCATACGACGGGGTTGAAAGGGACTGTCTCCTATGCCTTCGTAATCAAAGGTTGGGGTTTCGTCATGAAAATAAGTTGATAAAAAGCCCACAATTTGTTTATTTTCCCCCTCTTCTAAGACAAAGGTATAAATGGAAGGAGAGTCTAGTTTTTGCTTGACGTAGGAGAGATAATCAAAATCGGGTTTGAGAATCATGGATAAATCGTGCTGCGATCGCTCTTGTAAAAAAGCCATCCACAGAGGGGCGATCGCTGCTGAATCATCTAGGTTGGCCTGTCGCTGGTAATACATCATTAATTATCCAAAGCATCTAGACGTTTTTGCCATTCTTGATCTATCTTATCAGTCTGCTCAATTTCTTGTTCTAAGATATCTTTTTCTGTGGTGTAAGCAATATCAGATTGTTGAATAATTGCTTGATTAGCAAATTGATTAGCATAGTTTAATTTATGTTGTATGGTTTCGTCTTTTTGTTGTAATACTGTGTTTCTTTCTCGTCGTTTGCTGTTTCTTGCTTCTATTTTATTATTTTTCCATTGAATGGCAAAATAACGAATCAAAGGAATACCAATGAAAGCGATCGCATATCCTAATAATAGCCAATAAATGGAATTAATAAAGGCAATAAATCCTCCAAACTGTTCAACAATACTTGGATCTTTTAAGAATGATCCTAATACTAAGGCTAAAATAAAATTCAATGCACCTAAACCAATCGATAGCATTATTTTACTACTACTCGCTTCACTAAATTTATATAATTTTTCTCTTAAATAACTAGAAATCGATTTTTGAGTTGATTGTTGAACCGTTACTTGTAATTCAGGAAAATGATAGATTAATTCTCCTTGAGGAGACACTTCAGGGGTTCCATTAAAGCGGGTTAAAACCGGCAAGATATAGTCTTCATTTTCTTGATTGTATTGATTAATATTATCTAAATAAGGAGCAACTTGTTCAGCAATAATCGATCCTTTATGATTTTTGATAACTGTACCAATGGTTTTCCAACGACGTTCTTCTAAATTATAATTGGGATCACCATCTCCAAATAAAAATGAAAAAACTGCTTCTAAAAAATTCATCTCATTGGAGTCTTTAGAACGAGATGATCTCGAAGACGAATCCCCATAACGTTGATAACCATAGTCGGGATAAAAGATGAGAAATAAATCGCTAAAATTAGGGAAGAAAAAAATGCCCCCTCCTCGATACCCTCCTCCCCGACTACTGGAACTATCATTATCTCCATCTCGACTGGAACTAATACCAATAATAATGACGGTGATAGCAATAATCATTAAAATAATGGAAGCGACTAAAATAATGCCAAAGGAAATGCGAATTAAATAAAATAAAACCTTCCAAATTTTATCCCAAGTTTCTTTTAATTGTAATTTCCAGTATTTATTACGGAGAATGGTACGAAAGTTTTCAGGGAAAAGATAAATAATTTCTCCTGACTCAGCAACTTGTAAATGGCCAGAAACGTCTGAGGCCAAAGCCAATAATCCTTGTTGTGCTAAATTAATATTTAGTCCTGCTTGTGCTGCTACATCACCAACAGTAACACGGTAGCCTAACTGCTCAACAGATTTCATAATTTCAGGCTGAAGTGTCATGTGATACCTTCCTTATCTTTCTGCTCACATTCTATTATATTGATATTTTTCATCACTGGTTAGCTTAAAATCTGTTATCTTCATGAAGAGAAGATTTATCATCCTTTTTGCAGAATAGAAAACCAATAAGCTTGGTAACCGAAAAAGAGTTTAAAGTCTCCAACTTGAGGAGTGGGTAATTCTAAATTCTAAATTCGCGCATTCTGATGGACACTTTGAGGGACTGTCTTGAAACGGTTGCAATTTTTTTAAAATTGTACATAATAAAGATAAAAATATTTGTAGCGATATTATTTAACGATGCTCACACACAACAAAAATCAGTTTAAACAGTCTAAAATCATTTTCAGTCTTTTGGTTAGTCTATTAGGTTTATTGTCTTCTCAAGTACCAGCAAAAGCAGCTGAAACAGTTATCTTGAAATATAGTATTTTAAGAGAGTCTGTATCCGTTAAAGAATTAAGTACCTTAGCGAATACAGGAGAAGCGTCTAGTTCATTAAAAGCTTATCTTAAATTAGCCAATAAAAAACCCGAAGAGTTAAGAACCTTATTAAATAATAATGTAGATGTTGATCCTGTCTTTTTATCGAAAGTTCTCAATAGCTTTGCGGGAGGAATCGTTCTTGATCCCGTTGGGGAAGTGATTCATACCCCTTCAAAACGAGCCAATCGAGAATCATTGCGAGGGGCCTTAGTCACCTCTGCATTATCGGATAAAAATATTCGCTTAATTGAAATTTTCGAGAACTATCCCACTCAAGAGATTCATGTAGATGGCGATCGCTTGGCAGAAATTTATCAAAGTATTGAAGGGTTTGTTAAGAAGGTCCCTCGTCTTCCTTTTTAGGATTGATTTGTTCATCTAAAAAGTTACAAGTATCCCTAACAGCGACCTTAGCACAATGAACTGCCAGGGTTTGATTATCAGGGGGAGGAAAGGACATAGATAGGAAAATGTAGAATGCAGAAATAATTAATTTCTCAATTCTACATTCGCACATTCTAAATTCTTAATTCATCACTACGCTTTAGAAAAGCCTAAGTCATTCTCTTTAGCATACCGTTCCATAAAGCGCATAAAACGATCCCATTCGTCAGCAGAGTTCATAATAAGAAGTGCTTCTATAAAGGTGGGTTTACCATTGATAAATTTTCCCTTAACTTCATTCGTAGATATCTCACCTTCCTCGTCAACTAAATACATTCCTGTAATCTCATCGGTACTTTCAGAATCAAAAATTTTTGGAGATTCAAAGATAAAGGTTGCTGTTCCACTATTACCACTTTTAGCACGGGTTAAACGAACTTGAGGTACAACTGGTTCTGAGACACCACGAGAGAATTGAATTTCAGCCATGTTTATTATCCTTATAGTTAAACTCCCTATCCTATCATGGGGATTTTCCTTTGTCTACTGTTGACGAGTGGAGTTGGAAACTGACGATCTTCCAAGGTTCAATCCTCTTGTTATCGGTTATGGGTTCTTCTAATAAGTTTACTTTCTTGCCTAGGGTTAAATCTAAATCAGTTTTAATATTTATCTTACTTGTTTTCCCTGTACATTCATAACAACGTAAAATATAATTATTCTCTCCATTTTCTGAAGGTTTAAAAGCAGATAGTATTAAGTTATCACTTTCTATTTCTAATCCCGAAAACATAGGAGGTAAGTGACCATTATTATTGATATTATGATTCGGTCTTATAACTTGTAAGGGAATATTGAATGCGCGCGCTTTCTGAACCGTTTTTGCTTCTTGCCAACTGCCTTGATGGGGATAAATTCCATAACTAAACTGATGATAACCAATGTCACAAATGGGATCAGGCCAACGAGGACTTTTTAATAGGGTAAGTCGTAAGCGATCGCTTTGACTATCATAGCCATATTTACAGTCATTTAATAAGCTAACTCCATAGTTTTTATTATTATCAGTTAAGTCTGCCCATCTTAAAGCAGGGACTTCCCATTTTACTTTTTCTTGAAGCTTTTGGGGTCGATTTGTTCGTTCAATGGTTCCAAAAGGAATCTCATAACTAGTGTAATCACTGGTTAGATTAACAGGAAAAGATGCTTTCACTAAAACATATTTTTCTTGCCAGTTCACTTGAGTTTTAATCGTTAAAATAGGGGAGTGTATATTTAAAATATAGTCTTGTATAAATTCTGAGTCACCTATCTTTCTAATCACTCTAGTTTTCCATCGAATCGGTCCATTTTCTAAACTTTCTAGGGATATTAATGTTGCATCTTCTAAAGGATAATTCTGGTAATCAGGGTCAATATTCCAAGCATCCCAATATTGTCCTTGATCTCGAAAGCTTTGTAACTGATTACCTTCTCTTTTTAAAATTTCTATATCATTTATTTTGTCATAAATACTATCAAGATTACCTGTCTCGTAATTAATATGAACTCTAATTAATTCATTTTCTAAAATTGTTTGATTTTGCTGTAATATTTCTGGTTCTTCTAAACTTTGCTTAGGGATTAGCCAGAAAACATGATAACCAATAGAAGGAACATTTTTTGCTAAAAAGAGTAACTTATTATCATGAGAAATTTGACTGTTTAATTGATTCCCATGTAAATCATAAATCTTATCGTGATGCTCAATAATATCAATTTCTACTATTTCAGAACGTTTCCAGTTTAAATGATTAAAAATTACAATAGGTTTAGCTTTAATGTCAGGAAGAGAGGGAAAGCGAATATGATTAACCATGTTTTGTAAAGCAAATTCTAAGAGAGCATTCCCTATGGTTTGAACTTCTTGCCAGTCTTTATTTGCTTGTACAAATACTTCCGTAATAGAGGTTCCTGGTAAGATATCATGAAATTGATTGAATAAGACTTTTTTCCAAGCATTTTCTATCTGATTTTTAAGATCACTGTTAATCGAGTGACCTTCAATAATAGCTGCCAAACATGACCACAACTCTACCTTATATAATAATTCTTCGCTACGACGATTAAACCATTTTTGATCAGCATGAGTCGTATAACAACCTCGATGTAAATCTAAATAGAGTTCATCATTCCAAAGAGGAATATCTAATCCATGATCAATCTTATGTCTAATCTTATCTAAGTAATTTTTAGCCGTAGAAAACTCAATTTTAGGGAAAAAAGGTGACTGTTGCCAACGCTGACTCACTTCTAACATATCACGGGTAGGACCCCCTCCATGATCCCCTACTCCTGGAATCCATAGTATCTCTTTTAACCCCGTTTGTTCTTCCCATTGAACACTATAATTAGTCATAGAAATAGGATGAGTTGTCATCACCCCTTCTACATTAGGAGGAGACATAACCGTTAATAATTTTGTGCCATCCAAAGATTGCCACCAAAAGGCACCATGAGGAAATTTAAAACTATCATTCCAATGAAGTTTACCAGTGACAAAATAATTAATGCCACCTTCTTTAAAAATTTGTGGTAACTGTAAACAAAATCCAAAACTATCAGGTAACCAAGCAACTTCTGTAATATTTCCGAACTTTTCTTTAATATATTTTTGTCCATATAATAGTTGTCTAACAATGGATTCGCCTGACACTAAATTAACATCTGGTTCTACCCACATCCCCCCTAAAACTTCCCATGTACCTGCTTTATATGAGGCTTGAATCTGTTTAAAAAGCTCAGGACGATTTTTTTCTATCCATTCATAAATAACAGGGGTTGTATGGCAAAATGTCAGGTCATTAAACTCCTTTTGTAAATTAATAACCGAGGAAAAAGTTCGCTCGGCAACGTCCCAAGTTTCCTCTACTGTCCATAACCAAGCCATATCTAAATGAGCATGACCTACAATATTAAAATGACGTTTTTTGATTAACTCACTCAAGGGTTGTAACTGTTGACGAATCTTACTTAATTCAGAATTAAACTTGTTAGCATCATCAACATAATTCCAGTTAATCTGATTAATAGTTTTCTCTAAAAAAGATGAATTTTTAGTTTTAAATGTTGATATATATTGATTCAAAATAGAAATTTCATCAGCTATAAAACCAGGATCAATAGAATTATAATCGCTTTCATAAATTAATTGAGAACGCATTAAAGCCCCAATATCATGACTGGGACTAACTAACCGTAAACAAACGATAATTTCTTGACCTATTTTAGCAGAAGAAGTTAATAAAATTCTGGCAGAAGAATCAAATAAATCCCCCGCTTGAACCAACTTACCATTAACAAAAATCTCTGCTTTTTCCGCCCACCAAGCTAAGGATAATCTCAAAAAAAGTCCTTGTAAAGCATACCCCTTTAACTGTTGAGGAATGATAAATTTTTGGACCAACCATTTAACCTTTCTTCCAGCTTCCCAAGTTAAATATCCTTGTTCGTTAGGGACTATCAGTTTTAATACTTCAAAATTAATCTGATTAACATCTATTTCTTCCGAAGTCCCTAACCAATGATTTTGTACATCAAGTTGAGTCAGTTGACGTAAGTGATTAATTGTTTCAGTAATATTCATTTTTTAGCAATAATTAAAATAATAAGAATTGTGATTAAAATAAATTCAGTTCCCAGTAAGCCATTTAAAGTGTTTACATCTTCTGGACTACTGATAAAAAATTGTCGAAAAACCGTGTAAGGAATAATTTGTAAAGTAAAAATCCCCACAAAAAAAGCAATGACAGCCTTAAAATATGGACTCCATAAACCAATGGCTAGAAGAATATCAAAAATCAATAAAATTATATCCATCAATCGCCAATGAAACGGAGTTTCTAGCCAAGGAACCTCCCCCAAACCGAAAATATTAGACAGATGAACCAAAGCCCCATATATTAAACAAATAGAGAGAAACCTTAAATAGATTCGGGTCCAATATTGAGGAAAAGAACTTATTAAACCTGTTAACATTTTCACCTTCCACTTACTTGCAACAGTTTGCTAAGATCATGCAAAAAAACAAATAGATTATACATTATCTTATGTCTAACCCTTTAAATGAATTCCCAACCATAGAAAATAGAAAAGCCGACCATATCAATATTGTTCTGCAAGAAAATGTACAAGGAAAAGGCATTACCACAGGATTTGAGCAATTTTTTATCGAACATAACGCCCTTCCCGAAATAGACTTAGATGAAGTTGACCTCAGTTTACAACTGTGGGGAAAAACCCTAAAAGCACCCTTACTCATCAGCAGTATGACAGGGGGAACCGACACAGCACAGACGATCAACTTAAACTTAGCAGAAGCCGCTCAAGCTTTAGGTATTGCCATGGGAGTCGGATCGCAACGAGCAGCCATAGAACAGCAAACCTTAGAAAACACCTATAAAATACGACAAATCGCCCCAGATGTTCTCCTTTTTGCCAATCTAGGAGCGGTACAACTTAACTATGGTTACGGTATCGATGAAGCCAAAAAAGCAATAGAGATGATTGAAGCCGATGCCTTAATTCTGCATCTTAACCCCTTACAAGAAGCCGTGCAAGCAGAAGGCGATCGCAACTGGAAAGGACTCTATGACAAAATCGCAACCCTTGCGACTCACTTAGAAGTCCCCATCATTGCCAAAGAAGTCGGTAACGGGATCAGTGGCAAAGTGGCCCGTCGGTTAGGGGACTGTGGGGTGGCCGCCATTGATATTGCAGGGGCCGGTGGAACCAGTTGGAGTGAAGTAGAAGCCTATCGACAGAGTGATCCCCGTCTGCGTCAAATCGCCCATTCCTTTGCCGAGTGGGGGATTCCCACTGCCTTCTCCTTGATGCAGGTACGGCAAAGTGTACCCAACTTACCCGTGTTTGCCAGTGGAGGGATGCGTAGTGGTCTCGATGCAGCCAAAGCGATCGCCTTGGGAGCTACCTTAGTGGGAAGCGCAGCTCCCTTACTGGATGCAGCGACTCAGCAATCTCAAGCAGTGTATCAAAAATTTTCAATTTTGTTAGACACCCTAAAAATAGCTGCCTTTTGTGCAGGAAGTTGCAATCTCAGGCAACTACAGCAGATTACTGTGCGCCATAAACAGACAGGGCAAATCGTAGGAAGTTCGGATCAAAAATTATGGTATGTTTGATAATGCCGAAATGCTTGCGAAGCTTAATATACTAACAAATTCATAATTCGTAGGAGAACCATGGTAAAACGATTCATTTTGATGGCGATCGCTGCTATCTTTTTCTTTTTACAATTTCCCATCCATAACGCCAATGCCTTAGAATTAACTGAAGAAACCCGTACTATTCCTTTAAACGAAGTCGGGGAGACTGTAACCTTAAGCGATCAACAGATTGCTAATGGTCAAAGATTCTTCATCCAGCAATGTACCAAGTGCCATTTACAAGGAAAAACCAAGACTAATAACAACGTTAGTTTGGGACTTGAGGATTTAGCTGGGGCTGAACCTCCCCGTGATAATCTCTTAGCTATTGTTGATTACTTGAAATATCCCACCAGCTACGATGGTGAAGATGACTACACTGAACTACACGTCAATGTCACTCGTCCTGATCTTTTCCCAGAATTAAAAAACTTCACAGAAGATGATGTGTATGACGTATCTGGTTATATTCTAGTAGCACCCAAACTAGATTCTTACTGGGGTGGCTCAATTTACTTCTAAACCTTGCAATAGAGGCAATTTAAGTTCATTTTTACAACAATCTCTCTAGCTGTTCTAGAGAGATTTTTTTATCATAATAAAAGTTGAGGTTGTTCAACTGTTAAGTTAAATTTGCCCATTCTAAATTTTGAATTCTAAATTCTCCATTCTACATTCTCGAAAATGGTTCCTTTAAACGATAATAATCCCACAGACACCACCGCTTATATTACCTATGCACTGATTGTTGTTAATATTGTAGTCTTTTTTCACGAAATGAGTTTAAGTTCTGAGGAACTTGCTCAATTTTTTCAATATTATGCCATTGTCCCCAAACAATTAACCACCAGTTTTCAGGGAGTTAATTTTTATCATCCCATTCCCGAATGGATGACCTTGATCACTTCGCAATTTTTACACGGGGGTTTTTTACATATTGCAGGAAATATGTTGTTTCTCTGGATTTTTGGCAATAATGTCGAAGATAAATTAGGCCATGTTAAATATTTATTTTTCTATCTCACTTGTGGAGTATTAGCCGGGTTGAGTCAATGGTATTTTTCCCCCTATTCTGAGATCCCGTCTCTAGGGGCCAGTGGGGCGATCGCTGGGGTAATGGGGGCTTATATTTTACGCTTTCCTAAGGCCCAAGTGTTAACCTTGATTCCCTTGGGAATTTTTATTACAACGGTGAGAATACCGGCCGTTTTCTTTTTAGGTTTCTGGTTTGTCCAACAAGCAGTATATAGTTTACTCAGTCTCAATGTTCAAACGAATGTAGGGATGGAGAGTGGTGGGGTTGCTTATTGGGCCCATGCAGGAGGCTTTGTCTTTGGCTTTATCCTCGGTCCATTATTAGGACTGTTTAAGAAGTAGAATTATAATATCTATTCTCCATTCTCCATTCTCCATTCTCCATTCTCCATTCTCCATTCTCCATTCCCATCCATGCTCTTACTCCTATTTCATCTCGGTGATGAAAGATACGCCATTGACAGTAAACAAATTGTCGAAATTATTCCAGAACTTTCCCTGAGAAAGCTATATCAGGCTCCCAAATACGTAGCCGGGGTGTTTAACTATCGCAGTAAAATTGTCCCTGCCATTGATTTATGTTACTTAATTGGGGATTATCCCTGTCGCCATTGTCTTAGCACTCGTATTATCATAGTAAATTATCCTATGCCAGATGGGACAACCCGCTACCTTGGCCTGATGGCAGAACGAGTGACAGACACCCTCCATAAACCAGAAAGTGAATGGATTCCCACAGAAGTCACCTCAGACTTGGCCGCTTACTTTGGGGAGATTATTCCTGAAAAAGATGGCATGATACAAAGATTAAGGGTGGATCACTTACTTTCGGATAGTCAACGAACCTGGTTATTGCCTGAAAATCGCATCTGATCACATGAATGAACAATATAAAGGGATTGAAGAGTTACTCACCCAAAAAATGGGCTTAGATTCAGGAAAAATCGGCTTAAGACAACTCACCAAAGCTGTAAAAGCCCGTCAAAAAGCTTGTGGACTCGACAACCTCTCAGACTATGTCAAACGCTTAGGGTCCTCAGCCCAAGAATTTCAGGAATTAGTTGAACAGGTGGTGATTCCAGAAACTTGGTTTTTTCGCCATCATCATGCTTTTGCTTGTCTACAAGATTACGTTAAAACCCAATGGTTACTTACCCATTCCCAGGAAACCCTGAGAATACTCAGTATTCCCTGTTCAACGGGGGAGGAACCCTATTCCATTGCCATGACTTTATTAAACTCCCCTCTCTCCTCACAACAATTTACCGTAGAGGGGATCGATATTAGTGAAACCGCTTTAACCAAAGCCAGAAAGGGACGTTATGGTAAAAATTCCTTTCGTTCCCATGACAGGGTAGAACATCGGCAATTTTTTGAAGTTGAGAAAAATGACTATCAACTCTGTCAATCTATTCGTCAACAAGTTAAGTTTAGGGCAAAAAATATTCTTTCCCCCTGGTTACCGAATCATCCTCCCTATCATGTTATTTTCTGTCGTCATCTGTTGATTTATCTCGATGAAGTAGCCCGCGATCGCGTTCTTAGAACTTTAGAACGGCTACTCCATAATAGAGGCTTATTATTTGTGGGTGCAGTAGAAACCAACTTGATCAAATCTCCTTGCTTTCGCTTCATGAGTTATCCTTCTGCCTTTGCTTATCAAAAAGTCTTACCACCTCCACCTCCTCCTTTGACCCCATTTAAACCATCTCGGGCAATTAAACCCCAAAAAAAACAATCCGTATCTTTACCGAAACCGCAAAAAAAACAACTTTCTTCTTTAGAAATAGCGCAACAACTCGCCAATCAGGGAAAATTAAAAGAGGCGGCACAATGTTGTCAAACCTATCTCCAACGTCATCCCATTGATGCTGCGGCTTACCTGTTATGGGGAGAAATTTGCCAAGCACAGGGAGATTACGAACAAGCTCAACGATACTTCCAAAAAGCCCTGTATCTGCGGCCAAATTATCGTGAAGCGTTAGTTCATTTGGCTTTACTGCGAGAACATCAAGGAGATAAAAAAGGGGCTGCTGTCCTTAAAAATCGCATTCAACGATTAGATAATCCTTAGAGTGGAAATTATGAAATTTTACAAATCGATGACCATTGAATCTAAACTGTTAGGACTGCTGGTTTTTTCAGCAGTCATTATGGGAGTGGGTGCTGTTGTGACTTGGTTGGGAATGTCTAAGTTGTATGCCGAAGTTAGACAAATGTCAGAAGAAGACCTTGCTTTGATTCAAAATTTGATTCAAATGCAGGAAAATCAACTAGAGCAAGTTCTTAACTTTGAGAAAGCTTATATTGCTGGGGTTAATAGTGTCAATAATCAGACGAATAAAACGAATTTTAATCAATCTCGTACCAACTTTCTCAATAATCAAAGTCGAGTTCGCACTGCAATTGAATCTTCTCAAAGTCTTATTGAGAAACAAATAAAACTTGCCAATAGTCAAGAAGATAAAGATAATTTTATGGAGATCGCTAGAAGTTTAAATGACTATGAACGAGCTCATATTAACTATAATACTCAGGCTGAAGAAGTTTTTAGTTTAATTAATGATGAGCAAATCCCTTCTGCTAAAAATATTGGGGGCAAAGTTCAGGCCTCACAAGAGGGACTCAAAGACAAAAATGTTGCCCTTGTTGGCCAAGTTGTTGATTTATCTAAGGAGTCAGCTAAAGTTGCTAAACAACATCAACAAAACACAGTCAATATTGTTTCTGTTATCTTTATTATTAGTATTATTACCATCCTCAGTTTAGGCTATTGGATTACTCGTACCATTACCCAATCTTTAGGAAAAGCTGTTGATTTAGCTGAAGCGGTTTCTGCGGGTAATTTAACGGCGGAAGTGGAAGTGATTTCTAATGATGAAGTGGGTCAATTATTAGAAGCTTTGAAGATTATGATTCATACTCTCAATTCTTTGATTTCTAAGGTACAACAATCGGGAATTTCTATTACCAGTTCTACCACACAAATGGCGGCATCTCGGAAACAATTAGACGCGACTTTAACTGAACAAATTGCCTCCACTAATGAAGTGACAACCACGGCTCAAGAAATTGCTAATACTTCAGAAGAATTAGTGAAAACAATGGAACAAATTACGGAACTTTCTCAAAGTACCGCCACCGCAGCTAATCAAGGTCAAGATGATTTAGGGAGAATGGAAACGACCATGCGTCAATTAGCAGAAGCGACTACGTCCATTGCTTCTAAATTAGGGGTTATGAGTGAAAAAGCTCATAATATTAATAGTGTGGTTTTGACCATTACTAAGGTTGCTGATCAAACCAATTTATTGTCTTTAAATGCTGCGATTGAAGCCGAAAAAGCGGGAGAATATGGTGCAGGGTTTGCTGTTGTTGCTAGAGAAATTCGTCGTTTAGCCGATCAAACGGCGGTGGCAACTTTGGAAATTGAACAAATGGTTAAAGAGATGCAATCGGCTGTTTCTACAGGGGTGATGGAAATGGATAAATTTAATAAAGAAGTCAGTAGTAGTGTACAAGATGTGGGGAGTATTAGTCATCAAATTGCTCAAGTGATTGAACAGGTACAACGTATTACCCCTCGCTTTGAATTGGTCAGTAAAAGTATGGACGAACAATCTCGGAGTGCGCAACATATTCGAGAAGCAATGGAACAGTTAAGTGAAGGATCTGAACAAACTGCTTATTCCTTACATGATACTCATCTTGTTCTTGAAAGACTGAATGATTCTGCCCAAGCTTTACAATCAGAAATTTCGGTTTTTAAAGTTAATGATTAGGGTTCCCATACAACTCAGTGGTTGAACATTTTTATTTCATCAAATACCTTAGTCCTAATCGAATAATATTTTTGTCTAGTTTCTTTAACCAGACAATTTGACATAAAATTGGGTCAAGGTTTTTGATCTTCAATTTACAAAGTTGTCCATTCAATATTTTGTCTTCAGTAATCACGATCAAACAACACCCTCCAAAAGAATCATCGATGATCATTCCTTTAACAGATTGAGTCATTTCTTCAACATCGGTTAGGAGTTCCACAGCAGAACCTTGGCTATTATAATAACGTTGATGTTTTCGTTGATTGCATAAAGAAAATAAGGTTTGATTAGAAGTGATTTGATTATCAAAAGAATAAGACATAATGAATATTTAATGGTTCATTCTGGCAGGAATGGATTCAAACGAGGGTAATACAATTATGGCTAATGCTTTTGAATGTGGCAATTCGGGAATTAACGGATAGTAAGTGATCTAGATTACTTCACTCTCAAAGCTAGTTGAACTGCTGAGTTGTCCCACGATCGCAACGTAACCATAATAAATATTCCACATTACCCGCAGGTCCTGTGATAGGAGACTCGGTTAACCCACAAAATAACCACCCTAGAGAATAAGCCGTTTCTAAGACTTGCTCAATCGCTTGAGTGCGAGCTTGAGGATCACGGACGACACCTTTTTTACCAACCTGCGATCGCCCGACTTCAAATTGAGGTTTCACCAATAAGATCACTTCTCTGGGTTCTAGGAGCAAGTTCCATAAAGGGGTTAACACTTTAGTTAGGGAAATAAAAGAAACATCCATCACCCCTAAGTCTGCTCTGGCCTGATCTTGGTATAAGGTATCAGCAGTAAGATAGCGAAAATTCGTTCTTTCTTTCAAAATTACCCGTTCGTCTTGACGCAAAGACCAAGCGACTTGGCCATATCCTACATCTACGCCATAAACTCGTTTAGCCCCTGCTTGTAATAAACAGTCGGTGAACCCCCCAGTAGAAATGCCCCCATCCAAACAGATTCGACCCTCTACCGCAATCTTAAAGACCTTTAGGGCTTTTTCCAGCTTTTGACCCCCACGGGACACATAGGGAGGTTTTGCTTTGAGTTCTATGTTAGCAGTAACATCCACTAATGTTCCAGGTTTATCAATTATTTTTTGATTAACTTTCACCTCTCCAGCACGAATACACCGTTGCGCTTGTTGACGAGAGGCACAAAGATTATTTTCCACTAAAAGGAGATCAAGACGTTGCTTGGACAAGGGATAATTAACATTTAGACGATTCTTGCATAAGTGTACAAGAAAAAGTTGACACTCCCACCGTTAAACGCTCTACCGTCGTTAAAAATTCTTCCTACACCCCCTACACCCCCGATACTCCCTTAACTAAAATGTTGATAAACTCAATGGAAAACTGCGGTTAGGCCATTCCCCCAGTGACCCAGAAGTGGTAATCTATAGGGTGGCAAAAATAACATTAACATCTCGACTTCGCTCGATGTTAACCCTGAGCCTAGCCCAAGGGTTAAGCATTCTCACTCAGCCAAATAAATAAATTAATCCCCAAACATCAAAATAAGCATGGTAGCTACAACAGAACAAACAAGCGTTGGTAAAATTACTCAGGTTATCGGTCCTGTGATCGATGCTGAATTTCCCAGTGGTAAATTACCTCGTATCTATAATGCCCTAAAAGTAGAAGGCAAGAACTCCTCAGGTGCAGACGTTTCCGTTACCTGTGAAGTGCAACAATTACTCGGTGATAACCAAGTCCGCGCGGTTGCTATGAGTGGAACTGATGGGTTAGTCAGAGGGATGGAGATTGCTGATACAGGCGCACCCATCAGTGTTCCAGTGGGAAAAGCCACTTTAGGTCGTATTTTCAACGTTTTAGGGGAACCAGTAGATGAAATGGGAGACGTAGGTAATGATGAAACTTCTCCTATTCACCGTCCTGCTCCTAAATTAACAGACTTGGAAACCAAGCCTAAAGTGTTTGAAACTGGGATCAAGGTGATCGATCTACTTACTCCTTATCGTCAAGGGGGTAAAATTGGTCTCTTTGGTGGAGCCGGTGTGGGCAAAACCGTTATTATGATGGAGTTGATCAATAACATCGCTATCCAACACGGGGGTGTATCCGTGTTCGCTGGAGTAGGGGAACGTACCCGTGAAGGAAATGACCTCTACAACGAAATGATCGAATCTAAAGTAATTAACCCCGATAACCTCTCAGAATCGAAAATTGCTTTAGTATATGGACAAATGAACGAACCCCCCGGAGCTAGAATGCGGGTGGGTTTATCTGGTTTGACCATGGCGGAATACTTCCGTGATGTCAACAAGCAAGACGTATTGTTATTTGTTGATAATATTTTCCGTTTCGTACAAGCTGGTTCTGAGGTATCCGCTCTGTTGGGACGTATGCCTTCTGCGGTGGGATATCAGCCTACCCTAGGAACAGATGTGGGAGATTTACAAGAGCGTATTACTTCCACTAAAGAAGGGTCTATTACCTCTATTCAAGCGGTTTATGTCCCTGCGGATGATTTAACTGATCCGGCTCCTGCAACCACCTTTGCTCACTTAGACGGAACTACGGTATTATCCCGTGGGTTAGCCTCTAAAGGGATCTATCCTGCGGTTGATCCTCTAGATTCTACTAGCACCATGTTACAGCCTAGCATTGTTGGAGAAGAACACTACGATACGGCTCGTGCGGTACAATCCACCCTACAACGATACAAGGAATTACAGGATATCATCGCTATTCTCGGCTTAGATGAATTATCCGAAGACGATCGTCGTACTGTAGATCGGGCGCGGAAAATTGAGCGTTTCTTGTCTCAGCCTTTCTTTGTGGCAGAAGTCTTTACAGGATCTCCTGGTAAGTATGTTTCTTTGGCTGATACTATCAAGGGTTTCCAAATGATTCTCAATGGAGAATTAGATGATCTTCCTGAACAAGCATTTTACTTGGTGGGAGATATCAACGAAGCTAAGGCTAAAGCTGAAAAAATCAAACAAGGTTAGGACTAATTCTCCTTGAACAGATTCTGCTGTTGGGGCGAACAGAAGTTCGCCCTTCTCTAATAACTGATAACTCATAATTAATTGCTGATATGGTATTAACAGTTCGTGTCATTACTCCTGATAAGACGGTTTGGGATGGTGAAGTTCAAGAAGCCATCTTACCCAGTACCTCTGGACAACTGGGGGTTTTAACTAACCACGTTCCTCTTTTAACGGCTCTCGATACTGGTGTGATGCGTGTCCGTGACGAGAAGGGATGGAAAAGCATTGCTGTTATTGGTGGCTTTGCTGAGGTTGAAGACAATGAAATCAAAGTTTTAGTTAACTCGGCTGAAGCTGGCGACACCATTGATAAAGAAGAAGCTAAGGCTGCTTATGAAACCGCTCAAACCCATTTAGACGAAGCTACCAAAAGTGGCGATCGTCGTGAGCAAATCAAAGCAACTAGAGAGTTTAAACGGGCTAGAGCTCGCCTTCAAGCGGCGGGTGGACTCGCTTAATTCTCATTCCACCACAATAAATAAAGGGCAGAGTATCTACCTCTGCCCTTTATTTATTTAATTATTGAAAAAATAAAAATGAAAAGCCTTCGGGCGTCTTGCCGTGTTTCGACTCCAAAGGCGTTTTCATATCACTCTTACTCCTCACACACAAGAATAATGTATCAACCTAATTACTTAGGCGCAAGGAGTATTGTGACACTTTAGGAATTGTCATATAAAAAACAAAAATAGTTAGAATCAATTTTTCTGGTAGAATTAAACATAAATAATCGTATTTCAACAAATATAATAGTATGCAAGCCTAATAGTATTATTACCCTACAATATCTAAACGTTGTTGGCTTCTGTAGGGGTTTAACACTGTTAACCCCAGATATTAATATTCAATCCAGATATTGCTTTAAACATTACTAATGTCCATTTTTCGCTTATATTTGATACAAAAGACCAAGGGTAGACCATTGGATTAAGTTTTGTGTTAAAGTAGAAAAGTCAATGCACCCAAGTGTGTCCAGAGTAGCTTGCATTGGTGCTTCTTCCCAAAAAAAATGCGATCCCCAAAGTAAAATACCGATAGAACAGGGGCGACATAGTTTGTGAAAGAGAAATCGAAACATAATCTAAGTTTTTTTGTTGTCTGCTGTAGGGCCTTCAGTGGACGTTAAACAGATGGTTGGGTCAGAGAATCTAGACGAGGTTTTAAGTCATCACTGACTTAAAACCTCGTCCAACCCTATGAAACAAGAATCTCCCATCACAGCGTAGCTTGACGGCGAAAGTGTCAATAAAATGGGTGATGTTTATATTTGTTCTTAGTCTAGGTGAGTTCGACAGAACATAAAATCGATGGTTTAAGAGTCACATCGTTAACTCGAAACCCTGATTCTTCCGTTAAAAATGTTCCAACTCCGAACTCACGTTTAATCTTGAGGCGATCGCACTTCATTATTAACTCGAATATCACTTTTGTGTTATTTTGAGATACAAGAAGAGCAATCTACCCTTACACTATCGAAAATTATATAAAAAAGTAGTATGGCCTGTCAACCCTATTGTCTCGTTAATTAATGACAAATAGATGCAATAAAACTGTAATTTGCTAAACATTTTTGGGAAAATTTTGTATTCTAGGTTACATTTTTTCAAAGAATTGCTCTGAAATTTTTTTTTTGAATACAAATATAATACAAGCAAAAAGATAATAATAACCTATCAATATTCCAAGAAGACAGCTAAATCAATTTTATGCCTTGATTAACTGTTAATAGAGTACGTCGTTGCAAACCTTCTTTTTCTAGAATAGCATTAGCAGCCAATAAACCACTACTAACTGCTCTTTCCATTAAACCGCAGGGAAAAGGCATTTTAACCCAGTCTCCTGCAAAAAATAAATTATCAATTTCCGTGGTGGTTTCTGGACGATTTTTGTAACTGTTGGGAGGATAACCGGAAAAGTTTTTTTGATTAACTAATTCTCGATGTAATAAGTTAGCTTCTGATAGTTTAGGAACAATTTTGTATAATTCTTGTTCAAAAGTTTGTAATAATATTTCTTGAGTAGGAAAGTGTTTTTCTTTATAACAGTATGCGTGTAATTCTATGACACTTCCTCCTGTTTGTTTTGCCCACTCAATAAATTGATTTTGAATTCGATGATATAAAGCAATACTATCAGTTAATTTATAACCAGAAAGAGACGTAAAATTGCTATATTGCCAATCAAAATCTTGATCAAACCAAAACCGAGCAACCGCAAAGGGATCAGCGATGGCTAATTGTGCAATTTTTGGTCTTAAACTGTCACTGGTTTCTCCTTCTATTTTTGTCCATAACTGTTTTATTCCTGGTACATCGGTAGCAATAACATAATAATCTGCTTTTAAGGTTTTAGCATTTTCTTGTTCTGAAGTATTATAACTAATTAAGTTGATAAAATTATCATCTTTTTCAAGAATTTGATAATGGGATAAATTTTGTTTTGCTGGCCCTTTTAATACTTCTCCTGTTTGAGTATATAATGCACCATGACAAGGACATAAAAAAGTACCATCTTCTTGTTTTTTTAACGTACAACCTTGGTGAGTACATCGTAAACTCATAACTTGTTGATCAGACTCTAAAAATAAGCTGTCGCTTGACCCATAATAGGTTTCATTATCATGACTTAAAAGGGTATTTTTTTCAACATTAAAAGGAATATTAATTAAATCATTTCCCGCTTGATAGCTGATAGATTTAATTGTTTTATCTTCACACAAAATATGACCGATATGTGCTTCTGTTATGATCTCACCCTTATTCTTTTTAATCGCAGTAATGATCGGGTTAACCACACTGGTTCCCATATCATCTTTTGTCCCACTAAATGCTAAACCTTCGGGGTTACCAAAAAAATAGAAATGAAAAAATTGTAATAATTCTCCTGCACTTAAAACATCAGGTGCATTTAAAGTTGAGCGAGCAAAAGGAAGAAAATATAAATCATAAAGTCCTTGAGGAAATCCTATGTTTGACCAGTCAATAACAGAGAGATGATCTAAGCGTTGAAAACTATTAGGAATTTTAAATCCTGTAATCTCCTTAAAGAGTTGCCAATGGGAGAGTTTAGTAATATTAATGCCCCATTTTAAACGGTTATCTGACCAAAAACCTAAATCAATAATATTCCAAGGAAAAGCCGAATGACTAGGATAAAAATTCTCAGGTTTATAACTATATTTATCATCAGCAAATAAAACCGAATAAAATTCTAGAGAACGAAAATTATTTTCAATGTTTAATTCAGCAACAATGTCTTGTAAATTGTAATAGTGAGGAAAAAATCCATGAAAACCATGTTCCATTTTGAAACTATTTTGGCCAATATTAATCATCCAACTCGCAATTTTACCACCTAAATTAGGAGATTTCTCCAATAAAGTTACAGTAAAACCTCGCTGACTTAACTCATAAGCACAAGCCAAACCAGCTAAACCTGCACCGATAACTACAACAGATTTAGAATGAGTTAACGAATAAGGTAACATCAAACTATCTTGTTGATAAAAAGAAGGAGATGACTTCTTAAAACGAGAATAAGTTATCAAACCGCCTAAAGAGCCAACCCCGAAAATTTTGAAAAATGTACGACGAGAAACCATAAAGAATGTAGAATGTAGAATGTAGAATGTAGAAGGGGTAATTAACCTAATTATTCTATTGTTTCCTGACTCCTTTTTTCAAGCCATTTTTGCCAAAGATCAGGACGACGTTGTTGAGTTCTTTTGATTTGTTCTTCTTTACGCCATTGAGCAATTAATTGATGATTACCGGAGCGTAAAATCTCAGGAACTTCCCAATTTTGAAACACAGCCGGACGAGTATATTGAGGATAATCCAAGAGGCCATCTTCAAAACTTTCAGCCTTCAAAGATTCAACCTTTCCCACCGTCCCAGGTAACAAACGAACCACCCCATTAATTAAAGCTAAGGCAGGGATTTCACCACAGGTTAAGATAAAATCACCGAGAGAAATTTCTCGATGGGCTAAATAACGAATTCTCTCGTCTACCCCTTCATAATGACCACAAATCAAAATCAATTGTTGATAATTGACAGCCAAATCCTGTAAAGTATTTTGAGTTAATGGTGAACCTTGAGGAGTTAACAAAATAACTTGTGCTTTCGGTAAACGGGGGAGAGAAGCAACCGCAGCAAAAATAGGTTCTGGTTTTAACAGCATCCCCACCCCACCCCCATAGGGAATATCATCCACTCGATGATGCTTATCAAGGGCAAAATCACGGGGGTTCACTAAATTGACCGTAGCGATCTCATTGGCCAACGCTTTCCCTAATAGACCAGACTGTAACCCAGACGTAAAGAAATCAGGAAACAAAGTAATGACATCAATATTCACAAATCACCCAGAAGTTACAAAAATAATCTTAATTTTATGGTTCCGACGCTAGTGTAGCTTAGAATAAAGTAGAAAAACGGGGCCAAAAATTGAGTAAGGACCAAGGCATTACAGTTAGTCTTCTCAAGCTGAGAGCAGCATACCGTTGAAAGAAGCAGTGTTTTAACCTCTGACTTTCTTAAAGCTAACGACTAACTCACCGAACGTACCGAACCTTCTTTGGCTAAAAAGACACGATTATGTTGCAATTAGAGACTCAATCCCAATCTAGCCCCATGTCCCAACCTACCACTACCGCTATTTTAGTCATTGGCGGCGCAGAAGACAAAGTGCATGGCAAAGAAATCCTGCACACCTTTTGGTTTCGTTCTGGCGGAACCGATGCCACCATTGCCATTATCCCCTCAGCTTCGAGAGAACCAGTGTTGATCGGAGAAAGATATCAAAGTATCTTTGAAGAAATGGGAGCCAAATACGTAAAAGTTCTCGATATCCGCGATCGCGACCAAGGCAATGACCCCTACTTTAAAGAATACGTTGAAGAATGTACAGGGGTATTTATGACCGGAGGGGATCAACTAAGACTCTGCGGATTATTAGCAGAGACTCCCCTGATTGAAAAAATCAGACAACGAGTGCAACTAGGTGAAATCTCATTAGGTGGAACCAGTGCAGGGGCGGCTGTTATGGGACATCATATGATAGCAGGGGGCAGTAGTGGGGAGTCTCCCAACCGGGCCTTAGTAGATATGGCCATGGGATTAGGCATGATTCCTGAAATTATTGTTGATCAGCACTTTCATAACCGCAACCGCATGGCTCGCTTATTAAGTGCCTTATCCACCCATCCCGAACGATTAGGCATTGGTATTGATGAAGACACCTGCGCTATGTTTGAGCGAGATGGTTTAATCCGTATTGTGGGTAAAGGGACTGTCACAATTGTCGATGGTCGAGACATGAGCTATACCAACCAAGCAGAAATCGCTGCCAGTGATCCCCTCAGTCTCCACAACCTGAGACTGAATATTCTCTCCCACGGGGACTGTTATCACCTACACCAACATCAATGTATTGCTAAAGTGAGTCATCCCCTACAGTAAAAAAATAAAAAACTGTTCACCCTGAACGGATATTCATCCTAATGAAAGGACAAGATCATTAGGGTATGGCTTCTGTATCCTCAAGCGTGCGAATCTCAAAAAACGGCGAGTATGAAAATATTAAAAACCCTAACCCTACGCGGCCCAAATTATTGGAGTATTAGGCGCAAGAAACTGATTGTTATGCGCCTTGACTTAGAGGATCTAGCTGAAAAACCTTCCAATGAGATTCCTGGTTTCTACGACGGCTTAATTGAGGTACTTCCCAGTTTAGTGGAACATTTTTGTTCTCCGGGCCATAGAGGAGGCTTTTTAGAACGAGTTAAATCAGGAACTTACATGGGCCATATTATTGAACACGTTGCCCTGGAATTACAAGAATTAACAAAAATGCCTGTAGGGTTTGGTCGCACAAGGGAAACGGCGAACCCAGGAGTTTATAACGTCGTTTTTGAATATGTCGATGAACAAGCTGGCCGTTACGCAGGAAGGGCTGCGGTTCGTCTCTGTCAGTCTATCGTAGACACAGGAACCTATCCTGTAGAAGAATTAGAACAAGACCTGAGTGATTTAAGAGATTTACAGGCCAATGCCGCTTTAGGTCCGTCTACTCAAACCCTCGTCACCGAAGCAGAAGCGAGAAACATTCCCTGGATGCCTCTCAGTGCTAGAGCGATGGTACAGTTAGGTTATGGAGTCCATCAGAAGCGAATTCAAGCCACCCTCAGTAACTATTCTGGTATCTTAGCCGTAGAACTGGCCTGTGATAAAGAAGGCACAAAAACCATTCTCCAAGATGCAGGGGTTCCTGTTCCTAGAGGGACGACCATTCAATTTTTTGAAGAATTAGAAAGTGCGATCGCTGATGTAGGGGGTTATCCCATCGTCATTAAACCCCTGGACGGTAATCATGGTCGGGGAATCACTATCGATATTAACAGTTGGCAAGAAGCAGAAGAAGCCTACGATCTCGCCAGTAAAGAGTCAAAAACTCGTAGCGTTATTGTAGAGAGGTTTTATAAAGGCAGCGATCATCGTTTATTAGTGATTAATGGTAAATTAGTGGCTGTGGCTGAACGAGTTCCGGCTCATGTGGTGGGAGACCAGAAACATACCATCGAAGAATTAATCGCCATAACCAACGAAGATCCCCGACGGGGAGAAGGACACGATAACGTTTTAACCAGGATTAAAGTTGATAAAACAGCGTTAGCTATCCTGGAAAAACAAGGATTACGTCTCGAAACCATTTTAGATCAGGGAGAAATCGCCTATTTACGGGCAACGGCTAACCTCAGTACCGGAGGGATCGCCATCGATCGCACCGACGAGATCCACCCGGAAAACCTCTGGATCGCAGAACGAGTGGCTAAAATTATTGGCCTTGACATAATGGGCATTGATGTGGTAGTTCCCGACATTAGTAAACCCCTCAGAGAAGTGGATGGGGTGATTGTAGAAGTGAATGCGGCCCCAGGGTTTAGAATGCACGTGGCCCCTTCTCAAGGGTTATCGAGGAATGTAGCGGCCCCGGTGATGGATATGCTCTTTCCCCCTGACACCCCTAGTCGTGTCCCCATTATCGCCATTACAGGCACCAATGGCAAGACAACCACCACCCGTTTAACCGCCCATATTTATCGTCAAACTGGTAAAGTGGTGGGATATACCAGTACGGATGGGGTTTATATTGGGGATTATTTAGTAGAAAAGGGAGATAATACCGGACCGTTTAGTGCAGCCATGATCTTGAAAGATCCCACCGTAGAAGTGGCTGTGTTAGAAAGTGCCAGGGGGGGAATCTTGCGATCGGGGTTAGCCTTTGATAGTTGTGATGTGGGTGTTGTGTTGAATGTGGCCGCGGATCATTTAGGGTTAGGAGATATTAATACCATTGAACAAATGGCTCGGGTTAAAGGGGTTATTGCTGAGGTGGTACAAGCGGATGGTCATGCGGTGTTGAATGCGGATGATCCTCTCGTAGCAGCAATGGCTGAACAAGTAAAGGGGAAAGTGGCTTATTTTTCTATGAACCCTGATAATGAAATCATTGAAAACCATTTACGACGAGATGGGTTAGCTGCGGTTTATGAGAATGGTTATCTTTCCATTTTAGAAGGACAGTTTACCCTGAGAATCGAAAAAGCGGTTAATGTACCGATGACTATGGGAGGGATGGCCCCGTTTATGATTGCTAATGCGTTAGCTGCTTGTGTGGCAGCCTTTTCTCAAGGGGTGGATATTGAAGATATTAGGCAAGGGGTGAGAACGTTTAAAGCGTCAGCGCAACAAACCCCTGGACGGATGAATCTCTTTAATTTAGGGGAGTATCACGCTTTGGTTGATTATGCCCATAACCCTGCTGGGTATGAAGCGGTGGGAGAGTTTGTTAAAAACTGGAAGGGACAACGGTTAGGTGTGGTTGGAGGACCAGGCGATCGCCGTGATGAGGATTTAATTCTTTTAGGTCAAATCGCAGCTAGGGTGTTCGATCGCATTCTGGTGAAGGAAGATGACGACAAACGAGGGCGTGATCGTGGAGAAGCTGCTGATTTAATTATTAAAGGGATTTTAGATGAAAGGCCCCAAGCTGATTATGAAGCCATTTTAGATGAAACAGATGCGATCGAATATGGTTTAAATAAGGTCGATAAAGGGGGTTTAGTGGTTATCTTTCCTGAAAGTGTCACCAGGGCTATTTCTTTGATTAATAAGCGTAACCCCATTTAAAGTAGGGTGGGTTAGACGGCGATAATTTTGGTGATAACAAGAAGATAACAGTCCGTCGTAACCCACCATTTTAGAGAGTTTTAAGAGTATTAAACCCCGACAATCAGCTAAAAATATGTGTTCTAAATCCTTGCTTTTCTTGACTTGACATGATATTATAAGGATGATGGAAAAGGTGTGCGCTTGTAACCTGAGTTTTGAACGATATAATGTTTTGTTTTGATACAATTGGATTTCGGCATCATTTTTAACGGAATTAATCAATAATGAATAGCATTAACCGGTAGGGTGGGTTAGACGGCGATAATTTTGGTGATAACAAGAAGATAACAATCCGTCGTAACCCACCATTTTAGTTACAATTATTCGATAAGATTTATAGCATTTCATGGGGTGAAATGGGTTTATAGATTTTAATGGGGTGCAATAGGGTGCATTGGGTTTAATAGTATTAAACCCCTACGATTACATAAAATATTGCCATAGCCATGCAATTTCTTGTAAAATAACTGTTGTATTCGCTGGCCTATCTTTAGATAAACGCTGTATTAACTGATCAATAAAATTCTTTAAGACGGGATCTATATTTGGTGCTGAATCTTGCCAATTTAATTTATCTGTATGAGGATCATAAAATTGTAGAGGAGGTTGCTTAGTTAATAAATGAACAAAAGTTCTTCCCAGTGCAAAAAAGTCTGATTGAGGGACAGGATAACCATTTTGTTGTTCCGTCGGAGTATAATCTTGGGAATAAACAGCAACGGTTGCTCGTTTTCCTTTCTTCGCTTTTGCCATGTAAGTGTGAGTTGCTTCCTTGACCGTTCCAAAATCAATTAAAGCTAACTTTACATCCGGTTTAAGCATAATATTAGAGGGTTTAATATCTCGGTGAAAAAATTGCTCTTGATGGACAACTTGTAAGATTTCTGTTAATTCCTTGAGCCACTTTAAAGCAACTTTTTGATTAATGGGGCGTTGCCGTTTATTTAACCAAGTTTCTAAGTCTTCTCCCTCTATTTTCTCCATAATTAAACAATGAATAGACTCTTTACTATCTCTAGCAAAATAGATAAAATAACCATCTCTTTCGACTTTAGGAATACCAGGATGATTCAGTTTTTTTTATACTTCTGCTTCTGGTTGAAACAATCTTAAACCATTAGAATCATCTAAGGTTAAAATCTTTAGCACTTTCTCAATATTATTGTAGGTATCTTTAACAATATAAGTAATTCCAAAACCCCCTTTTCCCAGTTTCCTCGAAACACGATATAATCCTTCTAATAGTAATTCTGAGCCACAAGTTTGACAATATAAATGATGATCCGGGTTTTGAGGTTGACTGCACTTAGGATTAATACATAAAGTCATAACAGCATCAATATCAAGCAAAAATTTATTCTAATACTAAAACAATTTTCCCTAAATAGCTATAGCAATAAGGTTTCACTTGTGAGAAAATGACGAAGAGAATAAAACACAGTGTTAAATCCCTACAAGGGTGAGTTTGTAGGGACATAATACTATTATATCCTAACAAGTTTTCACTTCTTACATATCATTACTGATTGCTATATAAAACTATCTGTCACAAACTCGTAGAAATCTAGCATTAACTATAACTTAAACTTATCTATAATAATATAAAGTTTGAATATTCAAAATTTCAAGGTTTCCTGACACTGATAAGTATTCTCAATAAGCAACGAGTTTGCGCCTTTGTGGTATGATTATAGAGAAGTAAAAATCTGTAGCCATTCTGTCTACTTATGATAAAAGTAGCTCTAATACTTATTGTTTCGTAATTATAGCTGCCTCGTTTTCTGTTTTCGGGCTATTTTTTCAACTTTTTTGAGCAAATGTATTATTTTTTGTCAAGAGGACAAAAGTTCTATATATTGACAAAATCATTAAATTATGCAGTATATATCAAAGATGATTTTTTGGTAACATAGTGCAAAATAAGGAGGATAGTTATGACAACAGAAGTAATTGAAAAACGGTCTTCATCCACTTCTACGGTTCGTAAACCAGCCCCTCGTTATCGAGTTTTGCTGCATAATGACGACTTCAACTCAATGGAATATGTAGTGCAGGCCTTAATGCAAACGGTAGGGGGAATGACCCAACCTCAAGCGGTTGATATCATGATGGAGGCCCATACCAACGGCACAGCTTTGGTGATTACTTGTGCCTTAGAACCGGCAGAATTTTACTGTGAAACCTTGAAGAATCATGGTTTAACCAGCACCATTGAGCCGGATGAATAATTTTAGTTCTCATTGAAAACCGCCGGAATTATATTTATTAATTGACCGAGAAAAAGGCTTTCAAGTCTCACATTTCAATGGGATAAAAAATCTTCCTTGGTTCAAGTCTCCCACTTTAGGTGGAACTAATTCTAAATTCTAAATTCTAAATTCGGATTAACCCTTTAGCACTGTTTTGAATCCTTGAAAATTAATTTTACTATCATTGCTAATTACCCAGTACCCATAAGGCTGGGAATTTTTATTATTATCCTGTTATGTTTATGGCTTCCTGTTGCTATTCCGCTCTATTTGTTATTAAAAGATGATCCAAATTTAACCACTATTGTCACAATGGCAATGCTTTATGTAGCCTTTATTTTTTTATTATTCATTTGGAATAGAAATGTTTATAAAATAAACAAGTGGTGGCAAAGTTATGGATTGATATTTAGTGGAAAAAATGCCATTGAGTTCATCAATGGATTAAGTTTGGGTTTATTGTTTACGGTTGGATTGTTTATTGTAGAAGCAATTTTAGGATGGGTTGAATTTGTTCAACCTGCTGACAATTTTAGATTGATTATTTTTGAAGGATTATTAAGTGCCTTGGGTATTGCTTTAGTCGAAGAATTATTTTTTAGAGGGTGGTTATTAGAAGAGTTAAAAAAAGGTTATCAATTAAAAACGGTGGTTATTTCCAGTGCGGTGATTTTTGCAATATTACACTTTTTAAAGCCGTTAGAAGAAATTATTAGAACTTTTCCCCAGTTTCCTGCTTTAGTTTTATTAGGTATTACGTTAGCATGGGCAAAATGCAGACATTCTAACCGTTTGGGAATATGTATTGGACTACATGGCGGTTTAGTTTGGGGATATTATATGATTAATGTTGGTCAATTGATTAATTATACAAATACCGTTTCTCCTTTATTTACAGGAATCGATAATAATCCCATTGCGGGAATTATGGGATTAATTGGGTTAGGTATTTTATGTCTTTTGATGAAACCAAAGGGTTCACAAGTCAAAAGTTAGAAGTCAAAACCGAGTGTGTCTGACCTCTCCCTCAAGTGAGAGGATTCATTAAAGGATACTGCATTCTACCAAGGAAAAACGGGAGGTGAGAGCCTTCGATTTGTAATCGAGGGATGAAACCGACTCGCCAAGTTTAAACTTGGCGTATCATTTACCTTTTTGACTCTCAATATATCTTTTTACAACAT
>JBFRWG010000167.1:0-30635 GCA_051439445.1 Crocosphaera sp. | reverse complement strand
GTTCTATTGCTGGACACTGGGGTTTAGGCAAACTGATCGCTCTTTATGATGATAACCACATTTCTATTGATGGTTCTACAGATGTAGCCTTTACTGAAGATGTTTCCAAACGCTTTGAAGCTTACGGTTGGCACGTTCTCCATGTCCCAGAGGGTAACACTGATTTAGAAGCTATTGCCAAGGCGATCGAAGACGCTAAGAAAGTAACTGATAAGCCTTCGATGATCAAGGTAACCACCACTATTGGTTATGGTTCTCCCAATAAACAAAATACCGCCGGGGTTCACGGTGCTGCGTTGGGGACTGATGAAGTGGCCTTAACCCGTAAAAATTTAGGATGGGACTATGAACCCTTCGATATTCCCCAAGATGTCCTTGGCCACATGAATAAGGCTATTGAGCGGGGTGCTAGTTATGAAGCAGAATGGAACCAAGCCTTTGCTGCTTACAAAGCTAAATATCCCGCAGAAGCGGCTGAGTTTGAACGTTATCTCAGTGGTCAACTGCCTGAAGGTTGGGATAAGGATCTACCTAAGTTTACTCCTGAAGATGCAGGTATTCCCACCCGTAAGCATTCGGCTGCTATCCTCAATATCTTAGCCCCTGTGTTACCTGAGTTAATCGGTGGTTCGGCTGATTTAACCCACTCTAACTTAACAGAATTAAAAATTTCTGGGGACTTCCAAAAAGGCGAATACAAGAACCGTAACGTCCACTTTGGGGTGCGTGAGCATGGTATGGGTGCTATCTGTAACGGAATGTCTTTACATGGTTCGGGTTTAATTCCTTACGGTGCTACGTTCTTAATTTTTACTGATTATATGCGGGCTGCTATCCGTTTATCAGCTTTGTCCGAAGTGGGAGCTATCTGGGTGATGACTCACGACTCCATTGGACAAGGGGAAGATGGTCCAACTCACCAGCCGGTGGAAGTTTTGGCTTCTTTACGGGCTATTCCTAACTTAACAGTGTTTCGTCCTTGTGATGGTAATGAGTGTTCTGGAGCTTATAAAGTTGCGGTTGAGAAGGCAAAAGCTCATGAACCCAGTTTATTAGCTTTTACCCGTCAGAATGTGCCTAACCTGCCTGGAACTTCCCTCGAAGGAGTGGCGAAGGGTGCTTATACCATCGTTGATTGTGATGGTACTCCTGATATCATTCTTATGGGAACGGGTTCAGAAGTTAGTCTTTGTGTAGAAGCAGCAGAAAAATTAACCAGCGAAGGTAAGAAGGTTCGTGTGGTTTCTATGCCTTCTTGGGAGTTATTTGAAGCGCAAGATGAGGCTTATAAAGAGTCTGTTTTCCCCAAAGCTGTTACTAAACGTTTATCTGTAGAGGCTGGTGTTAGCTTCGGTTGGTCTAAATATGTTGGACCTGAAGGTGATACCGTTAGCATTGATACGTTTGGTGCTTCTGCTCCTGGTAAAACCTGTATGGAGAAGTTTGGCTTTAGTGTTGATAATGTGTTGGCTAAAGCTAAGGCTGTTTTAGGATAGTTAAATCCTAATTCTCATTATTAAAAAACAAAACCCTCTAATTTTTTTAGGGGGTTTTGTTTTATCAAGTTATAGCATTACGCATTAAGGAAACGGACATTATTTCTTTGTCATATAACCTGTTATAACAGGTTATATAAAGTAAAAATAAGATTTATTGTTTTTATAAGTTACGATATACTTCACCATCATTCCGCTTACCAATTTTGAAGATCCTAATTTTATCATCTTCAACTGTGTATAAAATTCGGTATTCACCTTGATCAAATCGATAACCCTTGTCATATCCTTTTCACTTTTTACAGTCTTGAGGAAAGGGATTATTTTGCAACGTAAATATTTTCAAAACAATCTGTTTGATAAATTTCGGTTGAAGATTCTTTAGACTTTTTAGGGCAGAGTGTTCAATAATAAATGAATATTCTTTATTCATTTTTATCTCCCGATGTTAAATCTTCAATAGTTAAATCAAATTCTTTTAATACATCCTCAAGAGTCATACTAGGTTTTCCTTTGCTTTCTTCAACTGCTTGACGTAATAATTCAGAGTCTCTCGCATCTTCTAAAGCTTCTAAATATTCTAAGTCTTCATAATTAATAATGGCGACTGTACTTTTACCTTCTTTTTCAATAATGATTCTTTCTCCTTCTTTTTCAGCTTTTTCTACTAATTCTAGGAGTTGACTAGCATTAACAATTTGATTGACTTTAATCATGATACTTGACCTATGGTTAATTCTTAATTGATTTAATTATAAGATATTTTTAGAGGTAGAGATGATGATTTGAGCAGATTGGGCGATCGCAGGATAATTGAACTGAACATTAATATTATATTAGATGTTGGGTTGAAGAATAGAACCTAACCTACAAAATTATCGATTATACTAAGATATCTCTAACTCATTTATGTCTAATACTTGTTTTAATTCATTGATAATTTCTTGTTCAGATGAGCTTAAATTTCTATCTGCTTTAGCAATGATTAAACATATTTTTAATAATAAAGGTGCTAACTCTTCATCTTGGTTATAAGGGGTAATTAAATCGATAATTTTTGTTTTTTCTTGTTGATAATTATTTTGTAATGCTTCAGCTTTGATGCGAAAAATTTCTGCTGCTTCATTAGCATCAAATACTTGAAGTTGTTCAATATGATCTAGTATATAATCCCTTGCCATTAATTCAGCAAAATCAATGTCACCATCAGCAATAGCTAATAAAGCACAAGCACCCATTACAGCTTCTAGAAACTGTTTTTGATGGACTTTTTGCTGATGTTTGGCTATTATTCCCTTGATGGATTGAAAGATATTCGACATGATAGTTAGTTAACTTAATATACACACCACAACTATAGCAATCAAGTTATAAGGTGTGAGAAAATGAGAAGGAAGATTTAAGGACGTTAAATCCCTACAAGTACACCCTTGTAGGGATTTAACACTATTATGTCATACGTATTTAGGATCACCACAAACAAAGTCTGATCTCACCCATCCTATTCTATTATTGTATTTTGTCATCCACCACCAATAATTATCTTTAGCATAATAGCCACCAAATAAGGGTATCCTAGAATCGTTAGGAATGGTGGCTAACACATTAGAATTTGTATTACTTTGAGAAAAAAGCCTTAAACTATAATTATCGCTTCCTGTGTGAGCTATCCCATACACACCTTCTCCTCCTTGGGCACCAGTCCGAACAAATTCCCTGGCAACATTGGGATTAGAACTGTAGTCTGTGCTATTCCTACAAAAATTCCCTTGCGCTGCTGCTGGAAAAGCAACCAGTACACAAGCAACCGTTGTTATTAAAAGTTTCATAATTGCTACCTATAGAACACAGTTTTCACTTCTCACTTCCCACTTCTAGAAGATATTATATTCTCGTCAAGGTTCGGAGAATTCCTTCCTATAACTTTATTATCTTGCAAAAATTTTAATTCTCAACATTCTTTATAAATATATTTACATAATTTTTTGATCATTAACTTTTTCTATAAATATATTTACATAAATTTTTATACTGTTTCTCTTTATGAGTGAGGTATAGCAAGAGCTATGACTATCGCTTTTTTAGGGAATACACTGCTAAATGGAACAATTAAAGATAATTCTCATAACCCACGTAACTCATTGAAGTATAATTGGGGCTATCATTATAGTCCAACTAATTTGAAAATATGCTATGATTATATTTACAGATCGAGAAATCCAAAGGGCTTGGCGACAAAACAAATTAGCCTATGAGAATGGTAAAATAAAAACGAATGCTCATCGATTGCTTTTATTTTATTCGGTCGAGTGTGGACTGAAAGCAGTTATTATGAAAAGACAACGTAAAAACCGTACTGATTTATGTCAGGATATTGGCCAATCACAACATAACATTAATCGGCTATTAGATTGTTTAAGTGCTCGTAAAAATTTAAGGTTACCCCCTGAATTAAATTTGACTCCTTTACGAGAAAATGAAGAAAGAAACTGTAAAGTAGATCAAATAAATCAAATATGGCGTTATGGGGGTCATTCAAACAATATTAAGGATGATGAACTAGAAAAAAAATTAATCAACATAGTAAACTGGATTGGACAAGAACTGGGTAACTTATGAAATCATTGAGATTATTAACATGGTTAGACGTTAGACGAATTATTGCTCAAAATACCAACTATGGTAATGATTTACCTGAAGGAGTAATTAGAATGACTTGTTTTTCTGATGCTCTAGAAATTAGTTTAACTCAGGAAAATGATAAAGATACTATCTCTACAATTTTAAAAGAATGGTTTGGTTATTGGTATGAGCAAGAAAGAGAAGCCATTTTATTAGACTTTGGTGATGATGCTAATTTACCGATAGAATTTATTTTTGATGAACAAGCTTCAAATATGAATCTTTCAATTCGTCCATTTTGGGAAGAGGTGGCTTATATTAATGATAGTAATCAACTGACAAATTTTCTACCACAACCTTATTTAGAGAAACGTGATTTAATTGCTTTTTATTCTTTTAAAGGCGGCGTAGGAAGAACTTTGCATTTAGCTGCTTATGTTTTTGCTTTATTAGACAGAGCTAAACAGTTAAATAATGATATTAATATCTTAGTAATTGATGCTGATTTAGAAGCACCAGGATTAACCTATTGGAATGCCAATAAAAATGTTAAATCCACACTTTCTTTTATAGATTTTCTCGAAATTTATCACTATTGTCCCGACTCTATTGAAAATACTTTAAATAATCTGGCAAAAGAAATTAAAAAATCTGTTCAAAATGAGGGTAAATCAAAATTATATTTTTTGCCTGCTTTTTATGAAGAAAAACAGTTATTAGATACTCCTATTTTACCTGAGAATTTAGTCAGAGATTTAGATGGACATTGGGAATGTGGTGATGCAATTTATAAATTAGCTAATACTGTAGGAGCAGATTATGTATTTATTGATCTTAGAGCAGGATTAAGTGAAATTTCTAGTCCGATACTTTTTGATCCTAGAATTCAACGTTTTTTAGTGACTACTTTAAATGAACAATCAATTAATGGGACAAAGCTAGTTTTAGAACAACTTAGTCATATTGCTTACGATGACAGTGAAGATAACAATGAAAACTATTTTGATCCTTGTGTCATTATTAGTTGGTTGACTCCTGAAATCAAATCTATACCTGCTTTTGATGAAAGTATTACTAAATTGCAATCAGCTTATATTCAATCTGAAAATGATGATTTATATTCAACAAGATTAGAAATTAAAGAAACTGAATTTGCTCAACAATTACTTTATATTAATAACTGGGAGGAAGCAGAAAAAAAATTGCAAGGAACTTCAGTAATGAATAATGCAGAAAGATGGGCTGAAGAGCAATTAAGTATTCCAAAAGAAACATCATCACAAATAAAAAAAAACCAAAATCAGGACGATCAAAAACTAGAACCCGTTAAAAAACTCAAAGATATTTGCAGTCAATATGAGTATGCAGAACAAGGAGAAAGTGATGATTTATTAGTGACAGAACCTTTAAAAAATTTAGCTATGAATTTTCAAGATAATTTACCCAATATTGTTTCTATTGGAGCTAAAGGTGCTGGAAAAACTTTTAACTATATTCAGTTATCACGATTTAAGTTTTGGGAAGATTTTTTACATAAAATCAATTCCAGTAATCCCCAAATAGCAACAAAAACCCATATTTTTCCTTTACTACAATCTAGAAGTTTAAGTAACAAAGCTAAAAATATTACTCGTGATGCTAGGGAAGAATTAAGGGAAGCTTTAGGTAATAATTCTTCTGAATTTTTACCATCAGATTGTTCTGACAGAATTAAACAACATCTTACTTCTGATAGCTTAAATGAACCAGAGTGGACAAATATTTGGATAGGGGAGATGGCCGAAGCGATTGGTATGAAAAAACAAGAAAATTCGACAATGACTTTGTCTGAAATCAATCAATATCTTCAAAATAAATCTAAAAAAGTTGTTATTATATTTGATGGTTTAGAAGATATATTTCCTAACATTGCTGAGAATGACAAAGAGAAAGTCGCCTTGAAAAGTTTAATTGACGATCTCCCTAATAAATTATCAGAAATTAGACAGGCTAACTTAGGGGTAATTATTTTCCTCAGGCGAGATTTTTTGAGAAATACAATTGTTCAAAATATAGGTCAATTTGAAAATCTATACAAGGCTTACGATTTAGTCTGGGAGCAAAATTCTTTCCTGAAATTAGCGTTATGGCTTTGTAGTCAAGCTAAAATTATTGGAGCTAACAAAGATGAAATAGACAACTTAAGTCAAGAAGAATTAAAAGAAAAACTTGAGTCATTATGGGGCAAAAAATTAGGCAAAGATAGATCAAGAGAAGCTCATTCTGTGTCTTGGATTTTTGCTGCTTTAACTGATTTTAATGGAAGACTTCAAGCAAGAGATATTGTTCGCTTTTTATATTATGCAGCACATATTACCATTGAAAACATATCAGATTTAAAATTTCCCAAATACTCTGCCAATCGATTGTTACCTCCTGACGCGATTCGTCGTGCGCTCAAACCTTGTAGTGAAAAGAAAGTAGACGAAGCTAAACAAGAATATCCTGCTTTTCAAAAGTGGGTCGATGACATCCTCCCTAACTATCAACCAACTGATAAAAAAATTCCTTTTGATGTCAAAAAGTTTCAACTAGACATATCTACTATCAATATTCTTGAAGAAATGGGAGTCATTTATGAAGATAAAGAAAAAGACGAATTGGAACGTTTTTATATGCCAGAAATTTTTCGAGAAGGATTAGGCTTTTCTGGAAAAGGAGCCCGTCCCCGCGTCCTTGCTTTAAAACGTAAATTTCTAGGTCAAACCTTATAATATTGACCGAAAAAAAAGGTTTCCAAGCCTCCTCTTTCAAGGGGATGAAAACCGGTCGAGGGATGGCGAGGAAACCTCGCCATATCCAATGGACCAAGAGAAGAAGAATTTTCCTTGTTTCAAGCCTCCAACTTGAGGGGTGGGTAATTCTACATTCTAAATTCTGATTCAACCTCGATGCCAAGTGGTTACACCTCCAGCTTGATCCACTAAGATAACACCTTGTTCTTTTAATTCATCTCGAATGCGATCGCTTTCGGCAAAATTCTTGTTTTGTCTAGCTTCTTTTCGCTGTTCAATTAAGGCTTCAATTTCACTGTCATCTAACCCATTACTCGTTTCAGTGTTTAATTGAGTGGTATCAGCTTCTAACCCTAAAACATGGGCTAATGCTCTTAAGGTGTACCATTGTTGTTGTAAGACTTCAGAAGAGGTATCAGTCTTTCCTTGATGCACTAATAAGTTACCTTCTTTGCGTAATTCTTTGGCTATTTCAAACAAAACAGCTAACCCACCTGCAAAGTTAAAATCATCATCAACTGCATCTTGAAACCGTTGTACAAACTCAGGTAATAACTCAGGTAAATCTCGTTTAAAACCGAGTTGACTACCATGTTGAAAGCCAAATAATAACCCTTCTGATAGGGTGTGCCAGCCATTGGTGGCTGCTTCTAACGCTTCATCGGTAAAATCGACGGGTTTACGATAATGTGCTTGCAAAATAAACAATCTCACGGCCATGGGGTCAATGTTTTCCAATAAATCCCGAATAGTCGTAAAATTACCCAGAGATTTCGACATTTTTTCCCCACCCACTTTAACCATGCCATTATGTAACCAAGATGTTGCTAAGGTTTCCCCTGTAGCTGCTTCTGACTGGGCGATCTCGTTTTCATGATGAGGAAAAATCAAATCACTCCCCCCAGCATGAATATCAATGGTTTCCCCTAACATCTCCCGTACCATAGCAGAACATTCAATATGCCATCCTGGGCGGCCTTTTCCCCAAGGAGAGTCCCAAGCTGGTTCTCCAGGTTTGGCACCCTTCCACAGGGCAAAGTCGGCGGGGTCTTTTTTCTTGCTGGCTTCGGGATCTTCTACTGTTACTCGACCACTAGCCCCTGCTTGTAAGTCTTCTAATTTGCGTCCAGAAAGCTTACCATAGTCCTTAAACTGACGAACATGATAATACACATCTCCCTCCGAAGCGTAAGCATATCCCTTCGTTTCTAACTCAGAGACTAACTGTTGAATTTCATTGAGAGCATGGGTGGCACGAGGGTAAGCATCAGCTTTTCCTACACCGAGGCGTTCCATATCTTCAAAATACGCCTCAATAAAGCGTTCTGATACTGCTTCCATGGTCGTGTTTTCTTTTCTAGCACGATTGAGTATTTTATCGTCAATATCGGTAAAATTCTGAATATAAGTGACATCATAGCCCCGCCATTGTAAATAACGTCGCACCACATCCCAAACGATACAAGTTCTGGCATGACCTAAGTGACAATAATCATATGCTGTAATTCCGCAGCAATACATCCTTACTTTCCCTTCTTCAACGGTGGTAAAGGTTTCTTTTTTGCGAGTTAAGGTGTTGTATACAGTTAGTGTCATAGGGCTGGACTTACACAAGCTACAGAGTCTAGGTTAAGCGATCGCTTCACGGTTTCTTAATTATCGTAACAATGTTTTGATAATCGGGTCAGAATTCTGATTCCATGAAAGATGGTTCTCAAGATTAGCTTCACTACGATCTAATAATCTAAATATGACTGTTACCTCATTACCGTCTCAGCCGAGTTTAGCATCTCGCTTCATCAATGGAATCTTATCTATCAAACCCCTAGCTAAACTGGCTAAACACCAAGCCCGAAACATGATTATCAATCGGGCTGAAAAAATCGGCATTCCTTGGCGAGAGAATGTTCGTCAACTGAGTCGTCATGATTGGAATCAAGAAATAAATACCCTTGAAAATCCCACCGTTGTCTATCCTGACTATTATGTTCAGTCCTTTCATGGTTATGACAGCGGCCATTTAAGTTGGGAGTCTGCTTTAGAAGTTGAATCGGCTGCTTATGCAGTTCATGCTAGTATTTGGCCAGAAGCTGGGATTAAGGGCGATCCTCGTCTACGTCAAAATTATCATGAGATTCTCCAACAACAAGTATTAATTACCCCTCAAAGTGTTTTAGATATTGGCTGTAGCGTGGGAATGAGTACCTTTCCCCTACAAGAAATGTACCCTAATGCTAAGGTGACGGGATTGGATTTATCTGCTTATCATTTAGCGGTGGGACAATATCGCAGTAAAGAACGTAACATCCCTATTCAATGGGTTCATGCAGCAGCAGAAGAAACTGGACTTGCTTCGGCTTCTTTTGAGTTGGTTTCTGCATTCTTGTTGTATCATGAACTCCCCCAAAACGCAGCGATCTCAATCTTTAAGGAGGCCCATCGTCTTCTCAAACCTGGGGGATATTTCACCATCATGGATATCAATCCTCGGGCCCAAGCTTATCAAACGATGCCTCCTTATATCCTAACCCTTCTCAAAAGTACGGAGCCTTATCTAGACCAATATTTTGCTTTAGATGTAGAATCTGCCTTACAAGAAGCTGGGTTTGAAACACCGCAAATCACACCTATTAGTCCTCGTCATCGGGCGATCGTCGCTAGAGTTAATTAGAATGTAGAATTTAGAATTATTTCTACACTTCATTAAGTAGGGGCTTAATATTATTAATCCCCTTTTTATTTAATTATCCCGCTTTATTCTTTAATAGCAATTTTCATATCAATAAACTAAGGATTTTGATCAAAAATCTCCCCACACTCACACAACTGAAATATTGATCCACCCAATTGAAAACTGGTATAAATCCTACCTCAAAACTGACATCATATTGAGTGCATTTAATTTATGAAAAAAAAATCATCATTTAACTTAATTTTTGTTGCTAGTTTATTGTTTCTTATAGGTAGTGCTATTTTCACCTTTGAAGCGATATTAAGGTTTATTAACTCGATTTCTGTTCTATCTTTCACTAATTTTTTAGCTTGTTTATTCTTTACTATTGGCTCTTTTCTTTTCCTCATTAAAGCTAGATAAAATTTAACAGTTTCTTGATTATAATAATTAATTATCAACAAGAAATTATCTATTTATCAATTAGTAAGGGCTTAATATTATTAAGCCCATCTTTGTTTAATTATGCTATATTAGTGTTTAAAAATTATCCTAAATCTCTTTGGGATTAACAGGAAAATAGAATTCAATTCCTTTATCAATCAAATGCTGATTATTAGCTAAAATTTCTTTTTTGAAGTTCCAAGCTAAAACATAATAAATATCAGGAAGTTCTGTTAATTCTTTTTCGATAACAATGGGAATGTGCATTCCTGGGGAATAAAGTCCCCGTCTCAGTTCATTTTTTTCTACTAAATAGTCAAGGTATTGTGTCCCCACACCAAAGTAATTTAACATGGTATTTCCTTTAACAGGTGCGCCAAAACCCCAGATGGTTTTACCGTCTTTTTGAGCTTGATCTAAGTAAGCTAAATTATCAATTTTCATCTGTTTAATACGTTGCGCAAAATCTAAATAAGTAGAGAATTCATTGCTTTTTTCTTCTACTTCTGCTTGACGCATTTTTTGGAGGCGATCGCTAGGTTCTTTTTGACCTTGATGGGTAACAAAACCAATAATTGAACCGCCATGAATAGGTGATAAATACGCATCAAACATGGATAAATCATGACGATTTAATAAGACTTCAATGGTGTTTAAATTGTAATATAAAAGATGTTCATGATAAATTTGATCAAAGGCTAAATTATCAACAATTCGCTTCATATAAAGGAATTGAACGACAAAAATACCATCATCTGTTAAAGCTTCTCTTATTCCTTCTGTAACAGAATGGAGTTCTTCTAAATGGAAAAATACACCGGCTGCATTAATCGCATGAAACTTGCGGCCGAGTCTGTTTACTACTTCTAAATTAAAGAAATCATTAACAGTTGGTACTCCGGCTTCTTCTGCTATTTTAGCTGTTGTTTTTGATGATTCTACCCCTAAAACATCATAACCTAATGCTTGAAAATGTTTCAGTTGTGTTCCATCATTGGAACCAATATCTAAAACTGATTTATTGGCAGTATTTTTAAAGAAACGATCATCAATTTCATGGGCAACATTTTTAAAGTGTTCACTGAGGGATTTGGTAACACCTGATAGATAAGTATGATCCCCAAACATGATTTCTTTTTTAACAGTATAATCAAGTTGCACGGTACCGCAATCATGACAATAGAGGACTCTTAAAGGATAAAAAGGTTCTTTACCGACTTCTTCAGGTTTCAAGAAATGATTACACCAGGGTTGATGTCCTAGATCAATGGCAATTTCTAAGTTAGTAGAATCACAGACACGACAGATAGTATTCAAGGTAAATCTTGCCTCCTGATTAATGTTTAATTTTTATCTATTTGAGATTGATTTTTTTTAGTATTGCAGTAGTATACCATTATCTGGCTATCAACTTTATATCAATTATTTTCAATCTAAGTCAATTAGAATTTAGAATGCGCAAATTTAGAATTAAAGGTTTTCAGAATTTTTTTCAACATAAGTGACTTTTTTATGGCTATAAGAGTTCTCATGATAAGGTATTTTATCAAATCCTAATCGTTCTCGAACCAAATAGAGAGGACGACGTTTATCTTCACGATAAATACGACCAATATACTCACCAATCACCCCTAAAAAGATTAATTGAATACCACCAATGAAGAGGATAGCAATAAAAGAAATAGTCCAACCTGGAACCCAACTCAGGGTAAAGAGTCGCACAAATAAAGCATAGAGAATACCAATAAAAGAGAAAGCAACGGTTAAAAGTCCTGCCCAAGTAGCCACTCTTAAAGGTACTAAAGAAAAGGATAAAATACCATCAACAGCAAAACGAATCATTTTAAACAGGGGATACTTACTCACACCGGCAAAACGAGGACTCCGTTGATAGGGAACTGCTATTTGACGAAACCCCACCCAACTCACCATTCCCCGTAAAAAGCGATCCCGTTCGGGCATAATTTTCAACGCTTCTACCACACGACGATCCATTAAGCGAAAGTCCCCGGTATCAAGAGGAATAGCAACGTCAGAAAGCTGATTCATGATGCGATAAAAGGCTTTTGCACTCCAGAGTTTAAAGGGGGTTTCTCCTTGTCTGTCGGTGCGTACACCATAGGCTACATCATATCCTTCACACCATCGTTTTACCATGTCTTCGATAACTTCGGGGGGATCTTGGAGATCAGCATCGATTAGAACCACTGCGTCTCCTGAAACGTGATCAAGTCCGGCTGTAACTGCCATTTGATGACCAAAGTTGCGCGACAATAGCACAATTTTTACCTGTTGCTCTTGTTGTTGTATTTGTCGCAGATGGTCTGCGGTTTGATCCTGACTGCCATCATCAATGTAAATTATCTCAAATTGAGGGGTTAATTGCGCCAAGACACTCACCAGTCGCTTATGGGTTTCTTGGATAACTTCTTGTTCGTTATAACAGGGAACCACAATGGAAATAAACAAGTTTTTTCTTCCTCCTGATGGTGTTGAGATGATGATTATGAGCTAGGTTGACTTCCATTGTAGGGAGTCCCAAATAAAGTATGTTCTTTTATCTCGACATCATACCCCAAAGATTCCAAAAAAGGTTGAATCTCTAGTAAGGATGAGCTTCCTGTTTTTACGTCTTCATGAATATCAATACATAAATAGGGATGATAGCGATCTAAGGTGGTTTTTGCTCCCTGCAAACCATACAGTTCAAACCCTTCGATGTCCATTTTGATCGCTGCTGGTTGCAGATGATAAGTGGCGACAAATTGATCAATGGTTGTCACATCAACGTCGTAGGTAAAATGTTCACGTTCAGTATTAATTGTTGGTGCATTTAAGGTGGAAGTATCAGAAGCCCAAGAAAAAGAGTTATCGTTAAGATATTCAACAAATTCATAGGTTCCGGGTTGATCCGAAATAGCAGATTTAACAATAGAAATGTTGCTGATGTTATTAATCTCTAAAATTTGTTGTAAAAATGTTTGGGTTTTTCGTGCTGGTTCAAAGGCATAAATATGACCTTTTTCTCCGACAATTTTAGCTAAAGGTAAACTAATGGTTCCAAAAGAAGCTCCAATGTCTAAAATAGTATCCCCTGAATTTAGATAAGAAGATAACCAGTCGACGCAATGGGTTTCTAGAAAATAATTGAGCTTTTTTTCTTCAGTGGGTTCGATACAATGAGAATACAATTGTAAAAGTTCAACGGGAACTAAAATATCACAGTAATTGATACGACAATTAATAATTGAACCTGATTTACTTTGTTGAATAACTTCTTGTAATAACTGTCGTTTTTCCTTATCAAGTAATTCTTCAATGTAATTAAAAATACGATGGTTATAATCTAAGGTGTCTTTTAACTTAGATTCTAAAACTTTGTTATGATCATGTAAGTTTTTAATTCTTTTTTGAATATCAATTAAGCCTAGTCCTCCACGTATTTTCGATTTTATTAGATTAATCATTGTGATAATTTAGTTTTTTTTATAAGGATTAATATCATAAAGTATATGTTCTTCTATAGTCAATGTATAACTAAGGGATTAGAAAAAAGATTCAATTATAGTAGTTTTCGCTTCTGGTGAAGTAGAGGAGTTTTTAGTATTAGGTAACAGGGAATAAAATTAAGATGTACCTCCCTCGTCTGCGAGAAACGCTATATATGACTCCCATTCCTATATTGTAAGTTCCTGATCTGGTATTTACATTGGATAAATAAAGTGTAAAATAGGCTTCTGGCCTGTAAAAGCAGGATGCTTGTGTTACTATAGTGACTCGCTCCTTTCTCTGTGGTATGATATTTTTTTTGACAAATGACCCAACTTATGATAAGCCTAATCACTAGCATTGAAAATGGACTGATCCTTGTCGATTAGAGTTTTATGGGATTTAAACATTTTAATTTTGAGCGTTTTCCTGGACAATTTTTATTAATATCTTTAATTATTATTTATTATATAATTGGACTCTATTTGATGCAGCAAACATCGGTTACATCCGATGAATCTGCTTATATTGGTGCTGCTTATGCTTATACTCAAGGATTAGGTTTAAATCAAGAACATCCTCTCTTTTTTAAGTTAATTAATTCTTTGATTATTAATTTATTTTTCCCGACTTATAATTTAGATGTTCCCAGTATTAATATTATCAGTGGAGAAGAAAATCTTGAAGCTCGTTTAGCAGCGTTTAATTTAGGCTATAGTTTATTAATGGAAAATGCTAATCAATTTAAACAATTATTGTTTAGTTTACGTCTTCCTTATTTGATTTTTAATAATTTTATTTTAATTTGGCTGTATTTATACACTTTTATCTTTAATAAAATTCCCTCTCGTATTTCTCTAGTCTTTGCTTTGTTATATGTTTTTTCACCTAGCTTTTATAGTCATAATTTTTTAATTGCCTTTGATGTTAGTACCAGTTTATACGGTGTACTATCTATTCTTAGTTTGATGATTATTTATGATGAAAATATCAACAAGAATAGCAATGATGTCGAAATCCATTTTTTCCTTTTTAACATTATTATTTTTATTACAATTAATGCAAAATTTAGTAATTTAATCCTTATCCTTATTACGACAATTACTTATATTTTTATATGTTATTATTTGCTGAAGCAAAAAAGAAGAAAGACCCTAAATAGATTTTTTTTATTATCAATAATCAGTATAATTTTACAACTATTATCTATTATTTTGATGTATAGTTGGGCATTTAGAAGTTTACCTGAACAATCCTTAATTAATAATTTTATCGTTTATATTCAAGGTATTCAGATGAATTTAAGCACAGCAGGAGGTATTCGAGAACCCTATTGGAAAGGACAGTTTGCCTCAATAACTTCATTACAATATCTATCAAAAATGTTTTGGTTTAAAGAAAATCCTGGATTATTGATCCTAGGAATTTATCTTTTTTGTTTGGTTTTATATAAACTCAAAAATTTTCAAAAAATCAACTTCCGAATCAACAGAAAAAACTTACCCTTAATTCTTTTAGCTACCGCTTATCCTTTGATCTATTTTTGGTTAATAAAAGATAGCCGTTTTATTATTGGTTATCGATATTTTTATCCCATTATTATCTTTATTTACCTATTAATCGCCAGTTTAACCATTTTCTTGAAACATAAATGGCAAAAATACGTCTTATTAGCAGGACTAACCATCTATATTTATCTAGGCATAGTGGGAATTCCTCAATCTCTAAGTTATGTTAACCCACTTTGGTCCCAACCAAAATGGCAATTAACTGACGATTCTACCACCAATTGGGGACAAGAAACAGAACAAGTCGTACAATATCTACTCAATAATAAATTGTTACCAGAGGACAATAACAATGTCATTACTTATCAACTGTTTGGGGTTAATATTGGGTTTGTGCAATACCTTGATTTATTGAGTCAAACTCAAGCTTATCCTATCAATATTCAATCCTATTATGCTCCATCTAGATTTAACCCCGAAACCGAAACCATTGTTAATCTACCTCATAAATATTTATTGATTGATAGTACAGTAAAACAAAAAATTTATGCTCACAAAGATAAGAATGCGATCGCCGCTAAAAATTGGATTTTTCTGACGAAAAATCAACCCATTTATTCTCGAAACGATATTATCTTTATTTACAAACTTAATTAATGATAATGACTATTAAAGACATAGTAAAATCCCTTAATGAACAGCTATATAAACACCGTCTTATTTTAGGAATCATCCTTTTATATAGCGTAATTGCCTTATCTTTAATGGCCCCGATGGCCTCATCAAAAATTATTGTTTCTATCAATGATACCCCCTCCCATGTGGGTTATATTGCCCAAGCAAGAACCGCTATTATTGAAGGACAGTTTCCCTTAAGAGTTGCCCCCATAGAAGATAATGGTTGGCGTTATCCTGGGTTTCAATTTTATAGCCAACTGCCTTATTTTATTGGGGGTTGGTTTTATAAATTAGTCACACCGACTAACCCTTATGAAGCTTATAAACTGGTGATTATACTCGCCTTGATTATAGGGGGTATCTATATTTATCGCTTAAGTTTTAAATTGACTCAATCCCGTATTGGTGGGATTCTAGCAGGAATTGCCTATATGTCGGCTCCTTATTTGTTGAATAATATTCATGCTAGGGGAGCCTTTACAGAAGCGATCGCCCAAGGTATTTTACCTGTTGTTTTATACTATGTGATTCAATCTTATCTAACAGGAAAAAAACGTTATTTAATCCTCAGTGCCATTAGTTGGTTCTGTTTAGGAGTCACTCACATTATTACCTTTGTTTATGGCACTTTATTTCTGGCACTTTTAGCCTTAGTTGTTGTCATCCAAACCCGCAAAACTGACTTTACCTGGACTCGTTTAATTCCCCCTCTGCAAGGGTATGGTTTAGGTTGGTTATTAGGATTTTATTTCCTGGCTCCTGTGGTCTTTATTTCTCCCTATCTTTCCATTCGTAAACAAATCAAAGTTATTAACCCCTTTGGCACCAATACCTACACCCCTCTAGCTAACTTACTCTCCCCTACCTCCTTACCCGCAGAACCCTCTCAAACAGGTTTAGCCGCCACTTATGGCTTACATCCTGCAGTAGGCTGGATCTTGTTAGGAGCTTGGGGTGTGGTCATGTACTACTACTATTGTTCCCCCTCTCTTCCCCCGAAACTGCAACAAACCCGCCCCTATATGATTGGGTTACTATGGGTGTTTATCGTTGCCCTATTTCTAACCTGGAGTCCCATTGATATTTGGAGCATTTTACCCCGTCAACTGTGGGTGACACAGTTTACCTTCCGTTTTCTCACCCATGTCATGTGGGCAGGAGCTTTATTAACTGCTTATGCCACGGTATTAATCTTTCGCAGACGCTTAGATCGTCGTCATTTGATCATTGGTATTTTAGTGATTGTCTTAGCCAGTCGGCCTTGGCTCCCGGCACCACGGGGAACCCTAACGGTGGATAAATTAATCCAAGAACCCCTATTTCGCTATTCTGGGGCATTAGATTATCTCTATCGTACCCCCGTTAAAACCCTCTATGGCAACGCAGAATTACCCTTATTACATCCTGACTGGATACCCGGCTATAGTACCTGGAATACCTTTGTTAATCGTCCTTTACTCTTAGAAGCAGAACTCCGTTATCCCGCTTGGGAAGAAAATGAAAAGCCTGTATTATTCATTGAAGGGGAAGTTGCTTTAGAAAATATTGCCGATACAGCTACATTAGAAGTTCATATTGATGGTCGAGTCATTGGCTCCTTTCCCCTCGTTACCCGTGAACTAAAAGGAGAAGTCCCCTTTCCTGATCGCCCTCCCTCTCCCAACGATTTTGGCTTAAAATTTGTGGTTAAAGGGGCCACTCGTGATGGTCAACCCCTGAATATTCGAGTCAAGCGACTGTCTTTTGAGGGAATGTCTCCCAAACATACGGTTATTCCTGTTTCTCAGACCCAAGATCAATGTCAACAACAAGGAGTAAGTACCCTTTGCGAGATTACGGTAACAGAAAAAGCCCAAGTGGTACAACTGCCCATTTTGTACTATCGAGATATGTTAAAAGTTTGGATTGATGGTCAGCGATCGCAACGACCCTTTGCTGTGCATCATCATGACTATAACTTAACTGGTTTAACCTTAGAACCAGGTACCCATAACATTCGTGTCACCTTTCATGGTTTGGCCTGGGCCAACTGGATCAGTGGGTTGGCTTGGTTAGGTTTAATCGCCATGATCATTATGCCCAAGTTTTCCAATTTCAACAAAGGCAGGAATTGAAGGCTCGGAGGTAGAAGGTGAGTGAGGGGTTCGGAGTTCGCAGTTGGAACATTTTTCAGAGAAGAATCAGGGTTTCGAGTTAACGATGTAACTCTTAAACCATCGATTTTATCTTCTGTCGAACTCACGTCGCAAGGAGTTTAGGTTAAGTGGACTCGTTGAACCAAGAATCTCCCGATTTGTAATCGGGAGAGTGTCAAAATTTCTACTACCTCTACTTCCCCTGCTCCCCTACCCATCTTCGGCCAATAATGCTTCTGCCTTATCACGGGGAAGAGGACGAGAAAAGAAGTAACCTTGACCATATTCACAACTGAGAGACTCTAAAATATTCCTTTGTCCCTCCGTTTCGATGCCTTCAGCGATGACATCTAAATTCAAATTATGGCCTAAAGAGATAATCGTGCGCACAATGGAAATATACTTATGGCTGTCTTCTCCCTCTTCCATGCGTCTCACAAAAGACTGATCGACTTTTAGGGTATCTACCGGAAAACGATGTAAATAACTCAAGGACGAGTATCCCGTGCCAAAGTCATCGATACTCAACCGCAACCCCAACCCTTTTAAGCGGTTTAATAGTTCGATGGTCCCTTCTACATCGTGCATCATCATACTTTCGGTAATTTCTAACTTCAAGCGATCGCCGTTAACCCCGGCGGAGTCTAAGATCGTTTCAATTTGTTTAACCAAGTTGGGTTGAGAAAATTGATGCCCCGATAGATTAACACTCATAATCAACCCGTGATCCCTAGGAAAGCGTTCTTGCCAGTCTTTAATCTGTTGACAAGCTTCCTTTAAGATCCATTCTCCCAAAGGAACAATTAATCCTGTTTCTTCAGCCACAGGAATAAAGTCCCCAGGAGAGACAAAACCCCGTGTTTGAGAATTCCAACGAACTAAGGCTTCAAACCCAGCAATTTTTTTACTTTTCAGGGAAATAATCGGTTGATAATATAGTTGAAATTCCCCTTGTTCTAAACCTAAAAGTAAATCTGTTTCGAGATCCAAACGTTGTGAAGCTTGGGTATCCATTCCTGGTTGAAAAATTTGGGGGCGAGTGGAATTAATTTCTTTGGCTTTGTGCATGGCAATATCAGCGTAACGAAGTAATTCCGAACCCTGAAACTCTTGTCCTATTTCTTTGAGAGAGATACCAATAGTGACAGTGGTATAAATTTTTCTATCTTGCCAAAAGAGGGGTTGACTGAGAACCTGTTGCAACTTTTCCGCAAGGGTGATCACGGCTTGTTTATCTTTCACCGACTTTAAATACATAGCAAATTCATCGCCTCCCACTCTTCCTAAGTTTTCTGGAGACTCCAGGTTGTCTTGTAGTCGTTGGGACATCACCCTTAATAAATAATCCCCCGCTTGATGTCCCAAACCGTCATTAATGGTTTTAAAACGATTAATATCAATGAACACAACCGCCACTAATTCTGAGTGATCTGAATTGTTACGAGAATCGATGTGTTTTAATTTTCGTTCTAGGTTACGTCGGTTGGGGAGACCGGTGAGGGGATCATGATAGGTTTGATAGACGGTTTTATAGGCTAAAACCCCAGTTCCAGCTAGCAGAAAACTGAGTAACGCTGGGACAAAGGGAACCCAACCGGATTGGGTTAACATCAAGAAAGAAAATCCCCATAAACCGACCATAGCAATGGTGACGTTTCCCCCTAACCTCCAAAGATGTTGCGATCGCCAAACCACCACCCCTCCTAACAAAGACCATAATCCTATCCAAATCCATTCTATTTTTTCAGGCCAAAACCACAAGGGTTGTTGTCTGTCAAGTATGGTTCCTAGGAGTTGACTGACAATTTGGCCATGAATTTCCACCCCAGACATTTCAAAGTTTGTGGTTGTTGTGGCACTATAAGGTGTGGGAAAGGTATCTTTTTCACTGGGGGCTACTACTCCAATTAGAACGATCTTATCTTTAACTAAATCAGGCTCAAAATTCCCTGTTAAAACATCATTTAATGAGAGAATTTTTCCAATGTTTCTAGAACGATATTTTAATAAAATTTGCCAGCCTTTAGCTTCAGATTCTGGTAACTTATAACCTCCTGAATCTCTCTGAAAACGAGTAAACTCTGTTGAATCGATGATTAACTTTTTATCGGTTACTTCTAAGGGTTTATTTTTATCAGACAAATAATTTAAAACAATTTGTAAAGCAAAAGAATAGTGCTTTGTTTTTTTTGAAGGAGATTGAGTATATAAAAGACTACGACGAACCACATTGTCAGGATCAATGGGCAAATCGCTAAATCCTATTCGATTTCGAGGAATATTGTTAGGAGCCTTAATCCCAGGCTCATCACCATAGGGAAGTTGTTTAACCAAGATAATATTATCATTTTCCAGGACTTTTTTGAAGGTTTCTGTACCAGGGGGATAGGGCCTCTCTCGGTAAATATCAAGGGCAATCAATTTCGGGTTATTAGCCTGTAATTGCTGCAATAATTTAGCAACCACTTCATCCGGCAATGGCCATTTTTTTTGTTTTTGAATATCTCGTTCATTGATCCCGACAATTAATAAACGAGGGTCGGTTGTTGAGGAAGGAAGTACCCTCACCATTTGGTCATAAGCCGCTAATTCCAAAAATTGTAAATAACCAGTTTCTCTTAAACTAATAATTCCTAGGGTTACTAAAACACTGGATAGAAAAATAGAAGGTAGAGAAAATACCCAAAATTGTTTGAGCTTTCCGAAATTCTTGTTACTCCGATTAAAGAGAGAATGCTGGCTGGTTTGAGTCGATTGTTCCTGATGATCCTGGGGGAAAAAAGAGCGAATTACTTGATTGAATTTACTGAGCACTGTAGTTAATATTGATGAGTAAACAAAGAAAAAAAATTGTTTTTCTAGACAAATACTTTTAGAGACTGATCAAAGCATTGAGATTCCCCGTCAAGTGTTTGTGATTCTAATCACAATTAGTCTAATAAGTAGACGAAGAACAACAGTAGAGAGTAGAATAGAAAGTAAGTTGATTTAGGCTCTTAGGTTAATTATTACATCTAATGCAAGGGGACAAATCTAAAACCCACATTAATTAGCAAATTTTCAATCATTACACAAATCAATAAAAACCCCTCAACCATGTTTAACCAGACATCAATTAAGACAACTACCAAGGTTCTGACTCTTACCTCCTTAATGTTTCTGTCCTTTCCCACTGTAGGGACTGCCCAAACAACGACGGATAATAATGATAATGTGCCTAATGAAGCAGAAGAATCTATTGAGGGTCTTGTTCCTGATCGTCGTAAGGGAGGTGCCAGCAGAAGACCCCAAACTCCTCAAGATGAGAACAATGAGGATGTGGCAGAAGTTCCCCAAAGACGTAAACCAGCTGCGACTCGGCCAGTCCAGAATCAATGCGGATTTAATCCCCAAGAATTAATCGCTTTGATCCCCGAAACGTTAGTGGGATCAACAACAACCACCAGGCCGACTTTATACTTCTCTCTCCCTTCTATTACAGCGAGTACCAAGATTGAATTTGTGCTGCGCGGTCCGAATGATGAATTAAGGGAAAAACAAACTTTCTTAGGAAAAGGACAAGCAGGGATTATGGGTTTACAATTACCGATGGTTGCCCCAATCTCTTCCCTTAATCCCGATAATACCTATCATTGGTACTTATCGGTGATCTGTAATGAAGCAGATCGCTCTCATGATGTGGTGGTGGAAGGTCTCCTAAAACCAGTTGCCCTCGAATCGAATGCCCAACAACAACTACAAGGAGCTAGTCTAGAAGAGCAAGTACAGGTTTATCAAACCTATGATGTCTGGCATGAAACTTTGCATACTCTGGCTCAGATGAAGCGATCGCAACCCCAAAATGCTCAAGTTTCCCAACAACTGGGCAAGTTACTCGAATCGGTTAAATTAGAAGCAAGTCTAGCACAACAACCCCTTCTAGAACGGAAAATGCTTAGTTTAAGCCGTTAATGACGTAGGAGTGCTTTTAGGAAAAACTGAGGTAAGACTAACATCCGTCGCCAACGCCAGGGTTCTTGGTATAAGCGATAGAGCCATTCTAGGTTATTGTTCCTTAACCAACCTGGAGCGCGACTCTTTGACCCCGACCAAATATCAAAACTACCGCCCACCCCTATCCAAATGGCTTGGGGACACAAATGTCGATGTTCACGAATCCATTCTTCTTGACGAGGAACCCCTAACCCCACCAATATTAAACGAGGTTGTTGGCTTTTTAGGGTCTTCTGCCAGCTTTCTTCTTCTTCTTGAGAGAGGTAACCATGAGAGGTCATAATCTCAGCGTTGGCTATTTTAGCTCTCCATTGACTGGCCGCTGCTTCTGTGACTCCTGGTTTACCACCATAAAAAGCAATGGGATAAGTCGCCCCTTTTTTTCCTAAGGCTTCAATTAAAGATTGGGCTAACTCAATGCCGGGACAACGTTTTTGTGGCTGTCCTCTCATTTTTAAATAGATGACAACACCGGCCCCGTCAGGAATGACTAAGTCAGCGTCTTGGATGATTTGAGAAACAAGAGGCTCTTTTTGGGCTAACATCGCCATTTCAGCGTTGATAGTTACCACATGAATCCCCTCACCTTGTTCAAGACAATCAAGTAGCCATTGAGTATAGTTATCGGATAGATGAACCGGTAACCCAACAACTGGAAACGTTTTAAGGGGAGTGAGCATGATCAACAAGAATGAGGTGGCAATGATAGTATTTTATCCCACAAAAAAGGGGGATTTTTCCTCCCCCAAGGATTTTTAATTTTTTAAAAGTGTGTAAATGATGACACGCTTGATTGCAGTTGAAGTCTCCATGCTTTGAAAAACATGGATTCTAGTCGTTAAAACGGACGTAGCTTATCTCGCTCAAGGCTTTTAAGGTTTTTTAGTAAGCTAATCCCATACTGCGGGTGGTTTCTGCTCCAAGATAAACACGAATGCTTAAGAAATCTGTTGGACAAGCTGTTTCGCATCGCTTACAACCCACACAGTCTTCTGTACGGGGAGAAGCAGCGATTTGGCCTGCTTTACAGCCATCCCAAGGGACCATCTCTAAAACATCCAGAGGACAAGCGCGAACGCATTGGGTACAACCAATACAGGTATCGTAGATTTTAACTTTGTGTGACATTGATTTCGGCTCCTTAACCGAGTTTTCCTTATAGTAAGCTGGGTGCCTTAAGAAAGAACCCATAGGTACATTTATCCTATGGGTTGATGCTGATGACCATGATAATTGATTTTATGTTAACTCGTCAACTAATCTTGACCTGCCGTTAGATGACACTCCTATGGCAATATCTGCTAAATTTTTCAAAATTGTAGAAGATATTAGTAGTTTTTGGCTACTTACACGAAACAGTCCCGTCGCCACCTAAAATCTGAGTATTCTTTTAGAATTTATAGGTGGGGACTTCTGCAAACATCATCTGAAAAAACCCTCAGTGAATAATGATTTTCTTAGACAGTCGACGACAAAAACAACTACAAACTTGTATTCAGAAACTCGGTTTATCTGATACCAGTCCAATTAACTTCAAGTTGCTGGATCTTGCCTTAACCCATCCTAGTATTTCTAGAGAACATAACTATCAACAACTGGAGTTTGTCGGGGATTCAGTGATCCGATTAGTGGCGGCCGAGGTGTTGCTCGAAACCTATTCCCAGGAATCTGTGGGAGAGTTTGCTGCTATTCGCTCCATTTTAGTCAGCGATCGCACTTTAGCAGAGTTTGCAGAGCATTATGGCTTAGACCGTTATCTTCTGATGGCGGAAAGTGTTGCCCAAGATACAATGGGTCGAGTTTCTTGGTTAGCTGATGCCTTTGAAGCCGTTCTGGGGGCATTATATCTCAGTAGCCACAATATGTCATTAGTTCGTCCCTGGTTAGACCCTTTATTAATACAAAAAGCAGCCGAAATCCGCTCGGATCCGGCCCGTCAAAATTATAAAGATGCTCTACAAGAATGGACTCAGGGTGAATATAAAGTCTTACCCCAATATCGTGTCAGAGAAGAGGACAGAAATCAAGGCCATGAGAAACGATTTTTTGCTGAAGTTTGGTTAAAAGATCGTAAACTGGGGAAAGGTCATGGCCGTTCTAAAAAAATGGCGGAACAAGCAGCGGCCAAAGATGCTTTTTTCTCTGTTGTTCATTGTTAAAATTAAACTGAAAACATGACACTTTTCGATATTACAACTGAAGCGATTATTATTAATAATGGCGACCTGAAAATTGATGGTTATTTAGCGAAACCTCAACAAGATGGAGTCTTTCCTGGGGTGATTGTTGTTCAAGAGATTTTTGGGGTTAATGATCACATTCGAGATGTAACAAGACGTTTTGCTCAAGCAGGATATATTGCTATTGCACCTGCTATTTATCAACGTCTTGCTCCTGGGTTTGAAACGGGTTACACTGCTGAAGCTGTTGAGATTGGGAGACAGTATAAAAACCAAACCAAAGCATCAGAATTATTGTCTGATATTCAAGCAACGATCGATTATTTATACAGGTTACCTGAAGTTAAAAAAACAGGGCTGGGAACCATTGGTTTTTGTTTTGGAGGTCATGTGGTATATCTGGTTTCTACCCTTCCGGAAATTAAAGCAACGGCTTCATTTTATGGGGCAGGAATTTTTAACTGGAAACCGGGAGAGGAAGGCAAAGCAACGGTGGAATGTACCCCTGATATAAAAGGAACTTTATATGCTTTCTTTGGAACAGAAGATGCTAGTATTCCCCCCGAACAAGTTGAGGGCATTGAAACGGCTTTAAAAGATAATAATATTCCTCATCAACTGTTCCGTTATTCGGGTGCAGAACATGGTTTTTTCTGTGATCAACGGGGAAGTTATAATCAAGCAGCAGCGCAGGATGCTTGGCCAAAAGTTTTAGAATTATTTGACAGTCAATTATAATTGATTGTTAATATTTTTTATCAGTGAGGAGTCTTAAAAGGATTAATTATGAATATTTTTTTTACAATTATTATGGGATTATCTTTAGTTATTTGGGTTTATTTATTATTGTTTCGAGGCTGGTTTTGGTTAAGTAATCAACGAGTTGAAGACGATTTAAAGCCATTAAATAGCTATCCTTCTGTTTGTGCGATTATTCCTGCTCGTAATGAAGCTGATGTTTTACCTGTTAGTTTAAAGTCTCTTTTAAATCAAACTTATTTAGGAAATTTTTCTATTATCTTAGTGGATGATCAAAGTGATGATAATACAGGGCAAGTGGCTCAAGAAATTGCTCACAATTGTCAGAAATCTGAACAATTACAAGTTGTTTCAGGGCAACCTTTAGGATCAGGTTGGTCAGGAAAATTATGGGCCATAAAACAAGGATTAGAAACAGCTAACAAACGAGATAATCAACCTGATTATTTTCTTTTAACGGATGCTGATATTGAACATGATAATAGTAATTTACAGGAGTTGATTAATAAAGCTGAACAAGAAAATCTAGCTTTAACTTCCCTCATGGTTAAGCTAAGATGTGATAGTTTTTGGGAACAATTTTTAATTCCGGCGTTTGTCTTTTTCTTCGAGAAACTTTATCCTTTTTCGTGGGTTAATAATCCCCGAAAAAAAATGGCAGCAGCAGCAGGGGGATGTATCTTAATCCGTCGTGATATTTTAGAAGACATTGGAGGGATAGATGTGGTTAAAGAAGCTTTAATTGATGATTGTTCTTTAGCTGCTGCGGTTAAACAAAAGTTACAGGAAAATAACAATAATTCGGAGCAAGGGATTTGGTTGGGTTTAAGTGAAAAGACGATTAGTTTACGACCTTATGATAGTTTAGAATCTATTTGGAATATGGTAGCAAGAACGGCTTATACTCAGTTAAATTATTCTCCATTTTTGTTAATAGGAACTATCTTCGGATTAATTTTAGTTTATTTGCTTGCTCCTACTAGCTTAATTGTAGGATTAATGATTAACGATCCAACTTTAATTATATTAGGAGTGGTAACTTGGTTGCTAATGACTATTGCTTATTTACCAACCGTAAAGTTATATAAATGTTCTGCGCTTTGGGCGTTCAGTTTGCCCTTAATTGGTTTGTTATATGGTTTAATGACCATAGACTCTGCTTGGCGACACTGGCGCGGAAAAGGCGGAGGTTGGAAAGGAAGAGTTTATCTCAATTCCTGAGCATATCAACTCGAAAAATTGTAGAGATTGTCATGGTTGAGTCGATTATTGATGCCATTAACAGCAAAAATTATCAAGAAGCATCAGAACTGATTTATCAGTTAAAAGAAGAAGAACCAGACAATATATGGATACCTTTCTGTGAAGCACGTTTAGCCGAAGCACAAGGCTATATAAGCCTTGCCAATGAACGTTACCGACAACTATTACCTAATGCAGTCAATCCTAAGCTGATGAGGCAAATTCGTCAAGGGATTGAACGCATTGACCAGCAAGAAACGACACAACGTGAAAGTGCTTTAAAACAGGCGATGGAAGAAAGCGGTGCCTTAGAAATGGGAATGTTAGTGTTAGAGGGTATTCCTAATGAGTTAAAAAAGACGGCTGCGCAAAAATTTGGGCAAATTATGAACATTGATGCTTATACCGCTCGATTACAATTGCCCAGTCGTTCTTGGCGACTTTATCGTACAGGAGCAATCGGTAAACTAAAATTTCAGGCTGAAGAACTCCAACAAGCAGACATTCCTTGTTTTACCGCTTTAGTTAGTCAAATCAATGCTTTAAAAGTCTATCGTGTCCTCTATATTCAGTCCCTTGAACCAGAAGTAACGGTTGTTTATGAACCCAAAAAAGGACAACGAGATATTTTTAAGTTTCAATGGTCAGCCGTAGAACAATTAGTAGAAGGATTGTTACCTTTGTTTGAGGAATGTGTTGATATTGGTTTACGGGGAAAGTTACAACGGAAAACAGAAACTTTGGATTATGCAAAAATATGTGATCTGCATCTTCCTAAGATTAACAGTGTGATTCGTCTGTGTGATCAACAGTATCGTTTTCTTGAAGGACAGGCATTTTCTGAGAAACAAAAAGCAACGGATGGCCAAGCAACCATGAAGGAAAGTTGGCAACATATCATGGAATTTATAAAACAACAAACTGCTGAGATTCCTGTTTGGTCTGAGTTTACACCCTTTGGAGAATCAGCTATTGATTTTCAAGAGTTACTGAAATTAATTAACCCTCATATCGACTTATTGCGTCGAGAAGATACTCCTTGGGATGGAGCTTTTCATCTATATAGTGGACTTGCTTTTGCTAAAACATTTTCTTGAGGCTAATAATTATTTAACTGTTAATTTGGAGAGATAAAAATGAAGATTGCGCAAGCTATTTTAGAAAACTTAAGAAAACTCTAACAAGAATCATAATCTAAAACTATCTAAAATAAGATTTATATAAGTTATCTAAACTAATTTACACTCATTTACAATGAACACTTTTCGTTGATTTTGCCACAATATGAGGAAATTTGAAACTTGTGTTTTTTTCAAAAAATGCTAAAGTGGGATTGTAGAGTTACCTGTGGGAATCTGTCTCAAAATCGATAAAATTACTCAAACCCTCTACATTACGTTATCTCTATTCATTTTGCTGATTCTTCTATAAATCACTCGAAACTATATAAAAAAAAATTTGTATAAGCTAGGTTAAACAGTTTATATTTGTTCATAAGTTACGCAATTTCATTTCAAGAGACTGATCGGTTAATGAGGTCATTAATCGTTCCTGGTACAAATTCATAATATCTTGAATCGCTATTTCTTTGATTTCAATGGAATTGATAACTTTAATTTGTCTAGTTTTGTTTTGGGTAATAATCCAAACCTGTTTATGATGATCATAAAATTCTTCGGTTGTGGTTTGAGATATTTCGATACGACCTTGCTTTAAACAGTTACAGTAATTATTAATTTGTTCACTTTTATTGTCTTCCATGTTTCCGTTATGTAATGTACAGTCATAGATAACGGCTAAATTACCTATTTTAAAAAAACCATCTGCTTTTCCTGCTTGTCTTTCATCCAAAAAATTATAAGTGAGTGGTATCCCCAATAATTTTAGAAGATAATAAGTATTTCTTTCAAATTCTTTCCAATTGTTGGTAACTGGTAATTTATGGAAAAAAGCAGGCACTAAATCAGAGTTTAATGTTTTAAGCTCATTATGATGTGTTTCTTTAATACTAGATTTTTCAGAGTTCTTACTTTCTAAAGAGAAGTCAATCAGTTTATGTAAAATGCGCTCAAATTCTAACATTTCATCTTCAAAGAGACGAAACTTAATGCCAATAAATTCATCTCCGACTTTTTTCCGTTGAGCTATAACAATATATTTTGAGCCATTTTTTGCCTCTTTTACCTCAAAAAAATAATGATGAGAACCACTAGAGTATCGCTCTTTGAGAAAAATTTTTCTCTCTTCTAAGCTATACCAAGGTTCATGTTCTTTCATAACTGTCTAGTTTAATCACTAAATTTTTCGTTTTTCGTCTCAATAACCTAATTGGCTATTACTTTCACATTATATCAGAAGATGTTTAAGTGATCTCGAAGAGATTCGCGTTGCGGTCAGCTTTGTTTTCATAAAAGTTAAATTTTCCAACAGTTAGACAGAAAGATTAGGACTTAATGGTGTTAAGACCCTAGGTTATCTTTAGTATTTGCTCAGGTTTATCGTCATTCTCAATACTTGATACAATATTATTACTATTTTTATTATCAAAATTCATATCAATGGATCTCTCTTTAATTTTTAGAGCATTAACCCCTTTACTTCGTCCTGCTGAAAATTGGACTCATAATAAAGTGATTGGACGAGAAATATTAGAGAAAAGGAAGTTAAATGAAACAGCATTACAGCCAATTTTAGAAGAAGCTCAAGAAAAAGTTTTAGATGTTATACAAGACTGGGATGATCCAGAAAGTCATCCTCTTTGTTCCTTTCTTCTTTCCCCAGAAGCAGAACAAATCATGAGACAAGTTTATGCTGCTTCAATTTTGAACAGTAAAGAAAATGATTTAGATACGATTAAAAGAGAATTTTTACAAACTTTTTCTTTGTATACAGATATTGACAACAGTAATCTTGAAGAAGAAAGCATTAAAATTTTTGAGATTTTAGTCGAGGGATGTGAACAGGTTTTAACAAATGCTATTGATAAAGGAAGATTGTCTGCTCATGAAGCTAAATCTAATTTACGTCATCGTATGGTTGTAGATGAATTAAGGAACATTCAGAGAGTTTTAGACTGTTTAGTGAAACAAAATAAATCAACTTTTCAAGACATATTACAGTTTGAGAAAGAATATCGGAATCCAGTGGCTAATCGTCATGGTTTTATTACTCCTCCCTTTGTAGATGCGACTAAAAAAATTCCGATGGATCAAATTTATGTATGTCCTAATTTTTCTCCCAACTATTATTCTAGTCAAATGGGATCACAGGATTTATCAATTACTGAATTTTATGCAGTATTACATCGCACTGTCTTATTAGGTGATCCTGGGGGTGGAAAATCGACTTTTTCACAAAAATTATGCTATGACTTAGCAACACAATATGAAAGTAGATTATTAGCTGATAGACAAGTTACTCCTTTTCTCGTTATTTTACGAGACTATGCTTCTCAAAAACAACAAGATCCTTGCTCTATTGTAGAATTTATCAATGACAATATTAAAGCTAATTATCAAGTCACCTCTTTTCCTAGCGATGCTGTTGAGTATTTATTGTTAAATGGTCGTGCTGTAGTCATTTTTGATGGGTTAGATGAATTGACAAATACAAGCGATCGCCAAAAAATTCGGGATGATGTAGAATCTTTTGCTAACTTATATCGTTCTGTTCCTATTTTAGTTACTTCCCGTGAAGTGGCTTATAAAGAAGCACCTTTATATGAGGAGAGATTTAATACTTTTAGCTTAGGATCTTTTGATCAGTCTCAAGTTAATTCTTAACCGTTTAGTAGAAAAAATAATTCTTGCTCAAAAACCAATTTTTAGAAATTCAAAACCATTTATCCCATTCTCATTCGGTATTTATTATTCAGCAAGAGAGAAAAATATATTTTGTGATTTTCTTTTATCTTTTTCTTTACTAATAATGATTTTTCTAGAGTTCGATACTTATCTTGAATTCGTTGTAGAAGCAGTGATAAGTGATTATCCTTTGCTATTTGATTTATTAGATTTTTCAGAAAATGAAAAAGAAAATAGACCTGATATTCTCAATCATATTCTCTATACATTTCTTGCTCGATACGAATCTCAATACATTGATAAAGTACAAGATGAATTAGACAATTGTAAATTTACATCAGAACAAAAAGAATTAATTTGGCAATGGGTAAGAGGAGAAATTGACTTTGTTGAAAAACCCCAAGACTCAGAAAATACTAATTTTCAGGACAACTAAGATATCATAAACATAAGTCAAACCAAGACTTTATATAGTTTCTAATGGTCATTAAAATGCAAAGAGCTAAATTTAAACAAATTAAACCAATATTTCTTCTAAAAGATGATGAACTTTGATTTTTATACAGTACGATCAAATAGAATTTTAGAAAAAGAAAGACTTACAGTTTATTATTTATAGCGATCGCTTCAAAAATAAGCCAGAATTATCAAAACAAAGATATAGATAAATTATCCCAACCAGTTTACAATCGTTTACAATTAACACTTTTCCTTGATTTCGCCAAAATATGAGCAAATTTGAGACTTGTGTTTTTTTCAAAAAATGCTAAAGTGGAATTGTAGAGTTATCCGTGAGAATCTGTCAAAAAATTGAAAAAACGTCTCAAACCCTCTACATTAC
>JBFRWG010000166.1:0-29600 GCA_051439445.1 Crocosphaera sp. | reverse complement strand
ATTATCAATTCCAACAACTCTATAGCCTTGCTCTAATAAGTTTCGGCTTAGATGGAAGCCAATAAAACCTGCTGTCCCTGTTATTAAAATAATTTTCATGTTTTTAAAAACTTAGAAAAATGAATCTTTAAGGTTTGTTAACTGAAGAAAAAACCCATTCAATTTTTCCTAAGAGGTTTTCTCTTCATAAATAGCCCCAAAACTCTATTTTCTAGCAACCATATTGTAAGCATCTATAAATATTGGAGGAATTAGTTTTTTACCTATCTCTTTAGCTTTTGATGATAAAGATTGTTGCTGATGTAAAAAATTTTCCTCAGAGCGTTCACGGAACAAGGTTGAGTGTACACCAGATACTTCTTCTGCTGGTCGGCCATTACTATAATAATACAATGCCAAAGATTTACGAGTTCTTCCTTCTGGACAAGTTAAAGGGTTAGGATGACCATGGTAAGAAAAATCAGTCGTGCTGAAAATTACACAACGATTAAAAACTGGAAGGATTTTTTTCTGGCAACTTTCCATCTCTCTATCCCACATTTCAAAATATCCTCCATAGTCTTCATTCCAATCTTTATTAAGGTAAATTAGTAAATTAAGGCGACGATCTAGTTTAAGTTTTCCGTGTTTATTAAAATCAGCATGAATTTTTAAGTAACCTCCTGGTTCAATTTGGTGAAGTCCTCCCCCAACAAAGTAAGGGTCAGAAATTATTCCCTCAATTCCAGTAAGTTTTTCTAAAAAAGTCAGAAAAATAGAAGAGTTTAACTGATAAAGAAACAATCGAGTGGTTTCACCCATCTGTACTTCGGAAGTAGAAGCTAGTTTTTTTTCTGTTGAGCGATCAAACTTTTTCCAGTCAATGGATTTAGGGGTGGGAAACTCCTCTAAAATCTTGTCTAACAGAATCTCAGGAAAAAAGTCATCAAGAATGATGTGAGGAAATGGTTTAGCCTGAAGATACGCTTCCCTATTTTTGTTAGCAATACTTTCTAATTCATCAGCTTTTAACCAGGCTAAGTTAAAATTATTGGTTAGTACCATAGGTTTCTAATTAGATTAATTTGAGAGGTATAATGGTGTTTAAGCTTGCTTGAGTTAATCAAGCATTTGGATGTAAAAACATGACCTTACTCATTATATTATATATTCTCCTCCAGTCCATAGTAAATTAGTTAAATTTTGAGTTGAATCATCTTGAGGTAGTAAAAATAGATCAGAGAATTTCTAATAAACCATCAAAGGGTAAACCTAACCCTAATAAATATCGAAGGCTAATAATCATGATGATGATTAATATTAGTCCTAAAGTGGCCATTATATCCTGCTTAATCGGCGATAAAGACTCCCGCCACAAGCCATAATTAAACAAACAATAAGGTAAAATGTCATTAAACGCAATGGTAATAATAACTCCTGGAAGATCCATTAAAGAATACCCCAAAGGCAGTGCAATTAACATATAGAAAAATTTTGATGTATTCGCAAATGCTTGATATTCAGGTTTACCAATAGCAACTAGAGCATCTTTTATGGAGAGAGTTAGTGCTACAGGCCAAATCCCAAGTGCTAATATAGGTAACATCCAGGCAGCATATTTATATCTATCATCATAAAGAGTTAAAATGATTAAATCTCCAACGCAAAACAGGACAGCAACAATAACCCCTAATAAAATCAGAATCAACCAGCGTTTTCTCAAAATCTTATTGAGAAGTTCTTTTCGAGGTAAATGCTGGTTCTGAGACACTAGGGGAAGAATGACTACATTAAGCCGACTAACAACTTGTTCAGGAAGAAGAGAAAAGGTTGTGGCTATTGTATAAATCCCTAGCATTTCCAAAGACAATAATTTTCCTAAGAGAAGGCGGTCAGCTTGATTAGCCAGAAAAGTCATAGCAGTTGAGACAAAGATCCAACTGCCGAAAGAAGAAATTTCCCTAATAGATTCTTGATCCCATAAAAAACGATTAGATACGTTTGGATCGAGTCTATGACTCATAGCCATCTTGATAGAGACAGAAACCAAGTTACCGATAACCAAAGCCCAAATTGATCGGTAAAAGTAAGCCAAAACAATCATTATACTCAAGGTCAATATTTGGACTCCTAACTCTAGTATTGTTAGTTTACCAATTTCTAATTTACGATTAAGAGTCGCTAAAGACGTTGAGTTAAACCCAGACATAATTGTGGTTAATCCAACGGTAGGAAGTAACCAGACAAGTTCCTGATTGTCATAAAATTGAGACACTGGCCAAGCAATAAGACAACATCCTATCCATAGCCCAAATCCCCTGATCACTTGTAATGTCCAAGCTGTATTAAGGAAAATAGGGTCATCACCCCTTGGACTACGGATAATACTTGGTTGAATGCCAATATCTGAGAATAGCTGTAAACCAGTAATAAACGTACTTACTAAAGCCATTAACCCAAAGAGTTCTGGCACCAGAAGCCGAGTAAGGATAAGATTAGCCCCTAAACGAAGGGCTTGTCCTCCACCATATCCAATCACAGTCCAAATAGAACCTGAAATCGCTTTATTTTTAAGAAAAGACATTAATATTTGTAGCCGTGAATAATCTAGATGGTTTTGAACAAGTATTCATTCTACAGGCCATTCTACAAGTTTTTTACATCAATAATCTAAATCTATAGGTAGAAGATTCAAGTCAAGTAATTTTACTTAACTTCTTTGAATACAGTTTACGGCAATTTAATAAAGTCCTGATAATGCGGGCGTATTTTTACGCATCATTCTAGATTTTAGATATCTAGACTAAATTTGTTTGCCATATTTTCTTGTAAATACCTTATAAACACTTAACTAATTTCTATGTTAAATCATCCTAATTTCAGTTCTCTTACTGAGTTCTTTGAGTTTGTAGAGGGCATTCTGAGCATAAGAGAATCAAACAAACTAAAGAGACGGAAAATTATGATTCAGACTGTATTAAATTTTGATCCCTTAATGCTTGAATCTTATGGCGGAAGTAATCAAGATATTTCATTACAGACAACAGTGGCCGATAATGGTAATACTTTGAAATTGGTAGGTAATGGTTGGAAAAAAGTCGATTTGTCCTACACCATTACTGCCGATACTATTTTAGAATTTGATTTTAAAAGTTCTTATGAAGGGGAAATACATGGTATTGGTTTTGATATTGATGATCATCTAGATCCTAATTCCTTATTTAAGTTACATGGAACACAAAATTGGGGAATTAGGAATTTTGATAACTATCAAATTTCAACAGGAGATACTTGGACTCATTATCGGATTCGTGTAGGAGATTTCTTTACTGGAGATGTTTCTTATCTAACTTTTGCTAATGATCATGATGTTCCTAACACTGATGTAGAAAGTATTTTTTCTAATATTAGAATTTACGAAAATCAAGCCCCAGTTGCATCAAATAATAATCTTACGACTACAGAAAATACACCAATAACTATTGTGGCAGCAGAGTTATTAAGTAATGATAGCGATCCTGATGGGAACACTTTAAAGGTTACTAAGACCAATAATGCAATTAATGGCACTTTTTCTTTTGATAGCAACGAAAATCTAGTTTTTATTCCTGATGCCAATTTCACTGGAGTTGCAAGCTTCGACTATACCATTAGTGATGGTAATGGAAAGACTGATACTGCTACAGTTACTATCGAAGTTAAAGCCCCTATCGTTAATATTGTTAAAAATGGAACTTTCACCACCATTAATGGAGAAAGTCCCATCAATTTCGATTGGAGACCAGTTGATTCTACAGATGCTGGAAAAGGTTGGATTGCAGCAAACGAACATCAGTGGAATTTTGATGGAACCAATCAATGGGCTGACACTGATAATACTGGAGCATGGGGTTTAACTCAAGTTATCAATAACAATAAACTCACCAAAGGACTTCAAGGGATTAGCTTTGATGCAAAGAGTCTGGGTTCAAATAATCAATTAAGATTACGAGTTTATGGTGTTGATGGTGAATTTACAACGAACAATTGGAACGCCCTGCCACCTGAAAGCTTAGATGATTCTCCCATTAATGTTGTTACCTTATTAGATACCAATAATATAGCTACTGAAGAGTTTGATTGGAGAACCTTCATTTGGGATAGTGTGGATTTTGGTAATGGATATGAATACATTGTACTGAAATTTTTGACTGAGGGGATTGATGAAACTGAATTTCAAGCTATTGATAACGTAACAGTGGGTTCTCTCCCTGAAAATCCGAGAACACCTCCTCAAGCCTCCGATGATCATTTTGTTACACAAAAAAATAATAGCTTAACTATACTAGAATCAGATTTGTTAGCAAATGATGTCGATCCAAATGGCCAAGTTCTCAAAATTACAGAAGTTAATAATGCCCGTGATGGTAACGTCTCTCTTGATAGTCAAGGTAATATTTTTTTTACCCCCCATGTCGATTTTGCTGGTGTCACTAGCTTTGACTATACGATAAGAAACGATCAAGGTTTATGGGACAAAGCAACCGTAACTATCAATGTCCCTAGTTCTGTTGCTCTAGGAACTAACCTTCTATATATTTCTGACTGGTCTACTCAAGTTCCCTTTGTCGATCGCTTCAAATCATCTCGTAGATGGATCACTCAAATGGATTGGAAGCCAGAGGGTTGGATTCCCGATACTCAAGAATATGACCTATTGGATTTAGATGAAAATGGTTGGGTTAAATCTTTACCTGCACCTGAAGAAGCACCTCAATATACTAAAGTTAGCACCATCTTCACTCATCTTGATCAAGGAAGATACATTGTCCTCTATGAAGGAGAAGGTGAAATTGAATATAAAAATGGTGGAACAATCGCTCAAAGTGCTTCTGTTGAGGGTCGAGATGTTATTGATGTTGGAAGCAGTGAAAGTCTTTTGATGACAATTACTAAAACAGATCCCAATGGAACGGGTGATTATATTCGCAACATTCGATTAATTCCCGAAGCTCACGAATCAACCTACCAAACAGAAACATTTAATCCAACCTTTTTAGAGAAAACTCAGCCTTTCCATGCTCTTCGTTTTATGGATTGGATGAGAACCAATCATTCAACTCAAGGGGAATGGAGTGAGCGACCGACTTTAGACGATTACACCTGGTCAGAATTAGGCCCACCAGTAGAAGTAATGGTTGAATTAGCTAATACCCTTGATAGGGATGCCTGGTTTAATATGCCCCATCTAGCTACAGATGAATATGTGACCAATTTCGCTACCTATGTCAGAGATCACCTTGAACCAGAACTCAAAGTCTATGTTGAATATTCTAATGAAGTCTGGAATTGGCACTTTGAGCAAGCACACTGGGTATCTCAACAACCTGAAAACGATCCGAATTTCAACGGTAATTCGATGAATTGGTTTGGAAAACGAACCACTGAAATTACCCAAATTTGGGATCAAGTGTTTGAGGAAACAGGACAAAAAGAACAAGTTATAGGGGTTATGGCTGCTCAAGCTTTTAACACATGGACAGCCGAACAAGCTTTAAATTATGATTCTTGGTCAACTGAAAATAAAACCCATGCTGATTATGGTATCGATGCGATCGCTATTGCCCCCTATTTTGGGGGTTATTTAGGAACCCCTGAGCATCAAGCTGAAGTAGAAACATGGACTGTAGACCAAGTCTTTGATGAATTAACCCAAGGAGGGGTTCTCACTAATGGACCAGCAGGAGGAGCATTACAAAACGCTTACGATCATATAGCTAATTATGCAGATTTAGCCAAACAAGAAGGTTTACAACTTATCGCCTATGAAGGTGGACAACATTTAGTTGGACATGGGGGAGTTGAAAACAATCAAGGGATTAGCGATCTCTTTATTGCTGCTAACCGTGATCCTCGCATGGGAGAGCTATATAAAGAATATTTCGCTAATTGGTATCAACAAGGGGGCGGATTATTCATGAACTGGGTAGATGTTGATACACCCAGTAAGTGGGGGAGTTGGGGAGCCTTAGAGTCCATTGCTCAAGATGGTTCTCCTAAATATGATGCTTTAATGGACTTAATTGAGAACGGGATTCCAACGGCTCAATAAGTTTATTGTAGAGACGTTTCAGGAAACGTCTCTACTAATTTTTGTCCTAGGGTCCTCAGAAATTATTAAGGAATATCAAATTTTGTAAAAACTTATTGACTTCTCGCCCATCGTACCAATAACATCCTTAAAAATATTTTAAAATTAGGTCATTAAATGCTGATATTTCGCTCTAATGGTAAGTATTTTTAATGACCATCTCAATAGTTATACATAAAATTAAGCGGAAGATAGGCAGATGAACTGATTGGGAGAATTAAGTGATGAAAGAGAGACAATTATTTACGAACTATCTAAAAAATCAACGCAACTTCCAAGGGGCCAGCTTACATCAAGCTAACTTGGAAGGACTGAATTTACAACGGATCAATTTCACCCGTGCGGACTTAAGCGGTGCTAACTTAAAGCATACAGACTTAAGTGGTGCTTGTTTAGCCCAAGCTAATTTAACCGATGTGGATTTGAGTGGTGCTAATTTAGTTGGGGCTAACTTAACGGAAATTAATCTCATTGGTGCGGACTTAAGTGGTGCAAACTTAAGTGGGGTTGACCTGACCAATGCAGACCTACGTTGTGCTAATTTACAGAATGCTAATTTGACCAAAGCCAAGCTTCAAGAAGTTAATATCGATGGGGCCGACTTAAGCGGGGCGAAACTTTGTGGTGCTACTGTAATTAACACTGATTTGAGTGTAGCTGAGACCAAAGAGATGTCATTAGAAGGCAGTCAACAATGTGAGTTAGAACAGCCTTTATCAGCCACATCTGCTAATTGGATTAGTTGGGCGGGTTAACTGGTTAAATGTTCTGCTACAAAATTAGTATAAACATCCCCTGCTAAAAAGGCGGGGGTTTCTAATACTCGTTTATGAAAATCAATGGTGGTAGGAACCCCTGTAATAGCACATTCTCTTAAGGCCCGTTTCATCCGTTTAATAGCTGTATTTCTATCAGGACCCCAAACAATTAATTTACCAATTAAAGAGTCGTAATAGGGGGGAATTTCGTAGTCAGTGTAAACATGGGAGTCCATTCTTACCCCTGGTCCGCCAGGAGGAAGATAACCACTAATTTTGCCAGGATGAGGTCGAAAATTAAGCTCAGGATCTTCAGCATTAATACGACATTCAATGGCATGACCTTTTAAGGGAACTTGTTGCTGTTTAAGTTGCAATTTTTCCCCTTGGGCGATGCGAATTTGTTCCGTAATTAAATCTAACCCTGTAATCATTTCGGTGACAGGATGTTCCACTTGGATACGGGTATTCATTTCCATAAAATAGAAATTCCCCTGATTATCTACTAAAAATTCGACTGTTCCCGCCCCCACATAATTGATGGACTTAGCCGCTTTAACCGCCGCTTCTCCCATTTTTTTCCGTAGTTGAGGGGTCAAAAAAGGACTAGGAGCTTCTTCTAATAACTTTTGATGACGACGTTGAATAGAACAGTCTCTTTCTCCTAAATGGATGACATTGCCATGACTATCGGCTAAAATCTGGAATTCAATATGACGGGGACGTTCAATGAATTTCTCTAAATAGACTCCAGCATTGCCAAAGGCAGCTTCTGCTTCTCCTTGTGCTGCTTGAAAGAGACGAGAAAATTCACTTTCTTCCTCTACCAGACGCATTCCTCGTCCTCCCCCTCCAGCAGTGGCTTTAATAATCACTGGGTAGCCAATATCATGGGCAACCTTTAGGGCCTCTTCTTCACTTTGCAGAAGTCCCGCACTACCGGGAACCGTAGGAACTCCTGCCTTAAGCATGGTTTTTTTAGCCGTAGATTTATCCCCCATAGAGCGAATCGCTTCTGGAGACGGACCAATAAAAACAATTTGATGATCGGCACAAATTTCGGCAAAACGAGCATTTTCGGCTAAAAATCCGTATCCTGGATGAATAGCGGTGGCATTACGAGTCAAAGCGGCCGAGATGATATTGGGAATATTTAGATAACTTTTTCCACTGGCCGGCGGACCAATACAGACACTTTCATCAGCCAATTGGACATGGAGGGCCTGACGATCAATGGTAGAATGAACCGCAACGGTTCCGATGCCCAGTTCTTCACAACTATGTAAAATTCGTAAGGCGATCTCCCCGCGATTGGCAATTAGGATTTTAGAAAATTCCATCGTTTAACCTGTTGTACTTGACACTCCCTTGCCCTCTGCTATCGCTCAAGGGCGGGGATTCTTGATCTAACAACAGCCCTTTCAAGTTTCCCCTACTTAGGTCTTACACTGTTATGTCCCATCCGAGCTTGCTAGAAGATCACTTGATTATCTAGATACCCTTTTTATAGATGGCTCGACCAGCGGCTTTGGCATTTCAGCCGAGACTGGGGACTGCCCGGCCCTATCTGTCTTACGACAAAACTTTTACTTGTTTCATTCACCAATGTATTTATTGGTTACTGCCCTGTTTAAAGAGTTTTCGGTAGCTCTTGTCTATTTCTTTTCTCCTCAAAAGTGCTGCACTATTTCAGCAGAATTTTCACGATGTGAGCGGCATTTCAACCTTAAGACAAGGATATTCTAGCACAAAGTCCTCCTAAAATGAGAAGGTTTGTTACCCATTGGTTTTGGCCTCTATCCACACCAATCCAATTTTTAGATGAGTCTAACATACCCTACTAAGTTGTGCAGGATACTCAGAACTAAAGTTCTTCGAGTCGGGTTTCATCCCCCCTTTATAAAAGGGAGGATCTCCCCCTCCCGTCTTTTTCTGGTAGGATATATTGTTTTGTCCTTCTGAGGATAATCAGAAGGACAAAACAACAGAAATTATGGCGTTAATTGCAAAGCTAAATTAACCGTTTCTCCAGGGTTAGGAGTCATTACCTGGGTTGATAGGTTATTATCTTGCAACTGTTGACGAAAGTTGTCTATGGTTCCTTCTTGTCGCAAGACAGAAGCTAAAAACCCTTGGTATTCTGTTTCTTTGGCATCGGCAGTGGGTAAAACGAATTTAGGCTTTAGGGTTTGACACAATTTTAAGGTGGTTTTTTGCCCCTGTAAGACGGGGAGAAGATGTAAAATACTAACTCCTACCACTGGAGTTAAAATAACGTCTATAGGGGCTTCTTGGCCTAAGTCTGGGCAATGATTACCGTGGGGTTCGTAGTAGAGTTTTTGTTGTTCTTTTAAATCCGTGATGACGTAAGCATTTTCTACTAATTGTGGTCCGATCAAAGACCCAGGAAAGGCTTTAATCTTAACTGTTTCTTCTAAGGTATAACTCTCTCCATGAGCTAAGGAATAAATATGAGTATATCCTAGTTCTTTAACGACTTTTGCTGCATTAGGAGAGGCAACAACAGGAATATTCTGGTTTAATTCTTTTAGGGTTGGAATGTGAGCATGATCCTCTAATCCTTGAGAGAGAAGAATGAGATCAATGGGATCTTTGAGATCATATTTTTTTTGCTTAATCCCTCTAAATAACCATTCTAAATTGCCAAAAACTAAAGAACCAACTAACCAAGGATCTAAAAGGATTCTTTTCTGTGCAATTTCTATTAACCAAGCGTTATTATCCAGCCAAGTGAGTTGCATAATAGAGTTTAATGATTGATTTGATGTGAGCTAAAAAAGATAGATAGATTATCTTTATTTTAATAGCTTAACAATTTTTCTGTCTTTTCTTATCTTCCAGGTTGACGAATTGAACCGAACTGTTAAAATTTAACAGCATCCATAAAAATCGGGAAAAACTTTTCCGCCCTAATTGGTAGTAGTTCAAAGTAAAGATAATATTAGCATAATGACTAATTCTCTCTATATTAGTACCATTGAACCGAAAAGTGGTAAATCCTTAATTGCTTTAGGAATTATTGAATTAATTCTCAGAAAAACTACAAAAGTAGGATTTTTTAGACCGATCATTCAAGATCCCATTGAAAATAAACCTGATAAACATATTGATCTAATTTTATCCTATTTTAAATTACCCCAAAGCTATGAGAGTTCTTTTGGTTTATATTATTCTGAAGTTAGTCATTTAATGGAACAAGAAAAACTCGATAAGATTTTAGATAAGATTATTACTAAGTATAAAAAGCTAGAAGAAAATTGCGATTTTATTGTTTGTGAAAATTCCGATTATGTTGGTGAAAATTCAGCCTTCGCTTTTAAGATTAATGTCGCTATTGCAAAAACATTAGGTTGTTCTTTATTGATTTTGGGCAATGGTTATGAAAAATCTGTAGAAGAAATCTGTATTTCTCTTAAAATTGTTGCTGATTCCTATCGGGAAAAACACTGTAAAATCTTGGGCATTATTATTAATAAAGTTGCTGAATATGACTTGACAGAAATAGAAAGTTATCTGGAAACGACTTACAGTAAAAATAATTATTTATTTTCGGTAATTCCTTATGATAAAAAATTAGACAGTCCCAGAATGCGAGAAGTAGCAGAACAACTAAAAGCCAAGGTTTTATATGGTGAAAAGGGTCTAAACAATTTAGTGTTTAATTATCTCATTGCTGCCATGCAAATGCAGCACGCAATTACTCAATTCCATGATAATGATCTGGTAGTTACTCCATCAGATAGAGGAGATGTTCTTATTGGTGCATTACAAGCACATCAATCAATCAATTATCCTAATTTAGCAGGAATATTGTTAACAACAGAATGTGAACTAGAACATTCAATTAGTCGATTAATTGCAGGTTTGCGAGATCCTTTACCCATAATTTGGGTAGATACTTATACTTATCCTACTGCTTCTCGTTTACAGACTATTTATAGTTCTTTAAAACCTGGAGATATTGAAAAGATTAATTGGAGTATTGAACTGTTTGATAAATACGTTAACTTGCCCATTTTAGAACATCTGATTAATCAGATAAAAGTTGAGGGAATTACTCCTAAAATGTTTACTTATAATTTAATTCAAAAGGCTAAATCAAATAAAGGTCATATTATCTTACCAGAAGGCAAAGATCCCCGTATTCTCAAAGCAGTTGCTACCCTCAAATCACAAGATATCGTTGACATCACATTACTGGGAGAAAAAGAACGTATTGAACAAACAATACAAAGTCATGGGATTCAATTAGATAGTAATAGCCTCAGGATTATTAATCCTATTAGTTATCCTAAATTAGATGATTATAGTCAGACCTTATATGACCTAAGAAAACATAAAGGAATTACCCTAGAAAATGCTAAAGATATGTTAATGGATGTCTCTTATTTTGGCACTATGATGGTCTATTCAGGGGATGCAGATGGCATGGTTTCAGGGGCGATTCATACCACAGGAAACACCATCAGGCCGGCTTTACAAATTATTAAAACTAAACCTCAATATCAGTTAGTTTCCTCTGTATTTTTTATGTGTTTAGCAGACAAAGTTTTAGTGTATGGAGACTGTGCAATTAATGCCAATCCTACCGCCGAACAATTAGCAGAAATTGCGATTATTTCTGCAGAAACCGCCGAAACTTTTGGCATTTTTCCCAAAGTTGCTTTACTCTCTTATTCATCAGGAGAGTCAGGAAAAGGAGAAGATGTCAAACGGGTTAAACAAGCAACAATGATGGCCAAAAAACGCCGTCCCGACTTATTATTTGAAGGCCCCATACAATATGACGCTGCGGTTGATAAAACGGTTGCAGCACAAAAAATGCCAGATTCAAAAGTTGCCGGACAAGCAACAGTTTTTATCTTTCCTGACTTAAATACTGGGAATAATACCTATAAAGCTGTTCAAAGAGAAACGGGGGCGATCGCTATCGGGCCTATTTTACAAGGTTTACAAAAACCGGTTAATGATTTAAGTCGTGGTTGTACCGTGGAAGATATTATTAATACAGTGGTGATTACTGCGATTCAAGCTAGTAAAAATTAATAATTAATAGGATTTGTAAAGAATAAATTTTCTGGAAATTTAATGAATAAAAGGGGAAAAGAAATTAAGAAAAGCATAACGATGGCGAGACTGTATCCAGATTTTTCCTGTACCTTGGAAGTGACAAAAAAGATTATGTTCTCCTACTGTACCTGTATGTAAACCTGGGGCAGATAGATTATCAATTTGTTGAATTTCATAGTTTAATGTATCTTCAAAAGCCACCAAATAACTCAGATTAATCATATAGTGATTCTTGACTGCAATTTCTTGACTATTACCATAAAAACTTAACCATAATTCACCTGTTCCTAATAAGTGGACGAAGAAAGAATCTTGTTCACTTATTTGTTTAATCAAAGGAGATGAAATAATTCTAAACTGAATATTTTCACTACAAGCGAGAAAAGAAAAAATTTGACTAATTATGCCAACATCAGAATTTAAAGAATAATGCTGTATCGTTCCTAAAATATTAGGAAACAGATAAACACTACCCGGTAATTTAGGAGCGTCAATCTCATTAATAGTTAGGTTAGAAGTTAAAGAAAAATTAGGCTCAAAATCAGGAGAATTAGGGAGTATAGTTCGACCAATTGCTATGGTATCATCTTTAGCTCTTAAGGCTGATCTTTTTATAAAAAGCTTATCTAATGGCCTTAAATTAAGGGTTAAATAAGCAGCTTCTGGATTGTATCTAATAGTATACTCAATTTTTTGATGACCTGACATTTTATTTATTTTTAGATTTTAATTGTTTGGCAATTAAGTGTCCCCAATCTTTTCCTTGATGGGTTTGACAGTATAATTTACCGGTTCCCTTAAACTTGATGAAAAAAATTAGAGGTTGGAACCATTGGCCGATTCCTTTTTTTTCAAGTTTGATAACTTCATATTTTAAACGATTTTCAAATGCAACTAAATGCTCAATTCTTAGCCAATATTCTCCATCGACATCAATGGAATAAATTGCTCCTAATCCATTTAATAAAACTTGTCCCTTTCCTGCGATACTTAATAAGGTTAAGCTGAGACTTTTCTGGGGTAATTTTATTTCTGGAATGCCAAAAAAAATATCCATTTTTCCACTACAAGCTAAATAAGCAGAAGCGAGGGCAATTAATTTATAACTGGTAGCTTTATGAATAATAATATTACCCATCATTCCAGGGGCTAACCATATTTCATTACGCTCCCCTAATCCACGAAATTCTGTCAAGAATAAAGACTCACTGGTGATGATACCTTGATTTTTTCGATTGCCTTTAGGAGAACTACGACGTAAGGTAGTGTTAATGCTTAACTCCCCTCGCGTCGCTACTAACGTCCCTCCTTGAGTCAGTAAAGTCTCATCATTTTTCAGGAGAATACAAGCAATAGAACTTTCTCGCTGGTCTAAAATTTTAACTTTCATCTACGGTTAGGCAACTATGATTAAAGCTTATCATTTGGAAGTGTTGCTACACCAGAGAACGAAGATAATCCATTAATCCCTCAACAGTACGAGATTGATAATAAATCAGGGCTGTTTGAGTCCCTTTATTTTTGCTTTTTGCCCCTGAAATAGTAATATTAACGGTTTCTTCTGTTTTATGGTATTTTAACTCTGTTTTAGAACTATGTGCCAAGAGATGGCCTTGTGATAGGACAAAATCACGATAAATCGTCTGCTTGATAATCCCACCATACCCTGCAATAAACACCAACCCTTTTCCTTTTAGTTGAAGTTTCCATAACCCTTCTCCCGCCAGCCAACTGCCAAAACCAGCCCAGGAATTGTGGATCTTCACCTTCTTAGTATGGGCTAAAAACACCCCTGGTTGTAGATGCACTGAGCCTTTAGAAACATCAATTCGTTCAATATCCCCAATCGTTGTCTGACTTAATACCACTGTTAAGGGATCGGCTGTCTCATTGAGGAGATAGTCTACAAAGATATCTTGTCCCCCAAAACATTTTCTCACCAATGCCGATAGCCATCCCCCGCAAAAACCAGTTGTCACTGTAATATTACCGTCCATGCTGATGATTGAACCCGCTTTTACTGTTATGCTTTCCCCTGGCTTTAAAGTAACAAACAAAGCAGCAAAAGCGGGACGACAACGGATTTTATACAGCACAGTACCTAGATAAGTTAAGAAAACCGTAAAGAAGGGATGAGAGAAACAAATTGATATGCTCTAATCCCTATATTACTTGATTTTGCCGAGAACTAGGTTACGGCTCTACAAAAATAGGACGTATGGATTCAACCCATTGGTTAATTCTTTCTTCTGTTTTCTCACTTTGGTTGACTTCATCAATGGGAAGTCCCACGAATTTATCGTCCATCAAGGCTGAAGAATACTCAAACTCATATCCTTCATTGGGAAATTCTCCCACTAAAGTCGCCCCCAGTTTTTGGAAATGCTCATACATTTTACCTAAGGCACTGACAAATTCTGTCCCGTGATCTACTTGATCCCCGGCACCAAATAAGGCGATGGTTTTGCCTGTGAAATCAGGTTTTTCTAGTTCCATTTCAAATAGGGGTTCGCGCCAATCGTTTTGGACTTCTCCGGCACCCCAAGTCGAACAACCCAATAATAGATAATCATAATCGAGAAGTTGACTATATTCGTCAAAATCTTCTTCCATACTATAGATATCACAGAGTTGTTCTCCCAACTTCTCCTGGAGCGTGATGGCTATTTCTTCGGTGATTCCCGATGTACTTCCATAAAAAATGCCAATTTTAGACATAATTAAGACTCGCAATTGATTTTACACATTGAAGAAACTGATGGCATCAAGATTCAAGTCTTTAACAACTAGAAATTTTAATAAGTGTTGAGATAATCTCCTCTCAATTATTGAGTATAGTCCCCCAATAATAGGAAGTCTGTATCGGTTGTACTTGCCAATATTTGTCTTATGATGGATAATTATTTGACTCTATTTTTCAATAGTGACCAAGCTTAAAGGTTAAATGCAGTTTTCAGTTGACTAACCCATGTGTTGATCCGTTCATCAGTCAATTCTGACTGATTATCTTCATCTAGGGCTAAACCGATAAATTGACCATTTTTAACCGCTTTAGACTCTTCAAAGTCATAACCATCCGTTGGCCACTGACCTACGGTTTCTCCTCCCAGTTCACTGATTTTTTCTTCTAAAATCCCCATTGCATCTTGAAAATTGTCACCATAACCGATTTGATCGCCTGTGCCAAAATAAGCTATTTTTTTGCCTTTAAAGTCAATATCGTCTAAATCATCATAAAGTCCGTCCCAATCACCTTGTAATTCCCCAATGTTCCACGTAGGACAACCAATGATCAGATATTGATAATCTTCCAAGGCTTTAGCTTCAACATCAGCAATATCGATTAAATCCACCACACTATCCCCTCCTAATGCGCTGTGAATCGTCTTGGCAGCGTCTTCTGTTTTGCCTGTTTGGGTTCCGTAAAAAAGTCCAATGTTACTCATGGTTAGCTCCATAATGTCAATTACTTTGTGATGTTAATCTATAATAATTCTCAATAAAAGTCAATCAAGAAATATAATAAACCCGTAATTTAAGTACAAATAAACTCAAATTACGGGTTCTAATTCAAAAGAACTACTAATCAAGGGTTGGCTTATCCGCGAGGAAAACGCCGATCTTGTAAAAAAGGAGGAATATCCAGTCCCGTCGGTTTAGGGGGTGGGGATTCCTCTTTTTTCGGGGTATTGGGGGTTGATATATTGCGGGTTGGCGTTGAAGTACCTTGGGTAGGGGGGGTATTTTCAACCTCTGCACTAAACCCAGTAGCGATAACTGTAACAATCACCTCCCCTTGAACCCGTTCATCAATCACCGCACCGAAAATGATATTAGCATCAGGATCAACCACTTCAAAGATAGTTTCTGCGGCAGTATTGACCTCATGTAAGCTCAGATCACTACCCCCTGTAATATTCAAGACTACACCTTTCGCTCCTTGGATAGAATGTTCCAATAACGGAGAGGAGATGGCCAAAGAAGCGGCATCATTGGCACGAGATTTACCCGAACCCACGCCAATCCCCATCAAGGCTGATCCCGCATCAGCCATCACAGCACGAACGTCGGCAAAATCCACATTGACTAAACCGGGAATGGTAATAATATCCGAAATCCCTTGTACCCCCTGTCTCAGAACGTTATCAGCCGCTAAAAAGGCTTCTCTTAGGGGGGTTTCTGGAGAAATAACCTGCAACAGTTGATTATTAGGAATGACAATCAGGGTATCGACATTATTTTGTAAATCACTGATCCCTTGACTGGCTTGAACCATCCTTCTTCGACCTTCAAAGGTAAAAGGACGAGTTACCACCCCTACGGTTAAACAGCCCTTTTCTTTGGCGATTTCAGCTACAACGGCTGCGGCCCCCGTTCCTGTACCACCGCCCATTCCCGCAGTGATAAAGACTAAATCCGTGTCTTCTAAGGCTTCAGCAATTTCATCACGGGATTCTACGGCCGCCTCTTTTCCAATGTTGGGGTTGCCGCCAGCCCCTAACCCTTTGGTTAATTTTCTACCGATTTGTAAGCGATGGGGGGCAGATGATTGGGTGAGGGCTTGAGCATCAGTATTCATAGTCCAAAACTCAACCCCCATCAAGTCACTTTCAATCATGCGATCAACCGCATTACAGCCGCCACCACCAACGCCAATGACTTTAATTCTTGCAAAATTATGTGGCACAATGGGACCTCTTTTACTGTCTTCCCCAGGATTCTCTGGGAGTTCATTACTTTGGGAAAAAGGGGAGGTGCTGCTTTGTCTGTTCTGACTGTCCACAGCACCAGAAGATTCCGTCGTTTCGGTATTATTTAAGCTGGAATGGTTAAGAGTTAGCTTATCACTAAGAATCATTGGAGTTGGCGGGGTGTTAGTTATTTTAGTTCAAGAATTCAGGATAATCTAAATTAGCCTAATCTACAGTACCATTGATTAAATACTGGGACTGGCTTTTTGATTAATAAAATTGTTTTCCATCTGAGCTTATTACGAATCTTAAATTATTACGTCTCCTTTGGCAAAGTTTCTGGGAGACGATCTTGTTGAAATTTATCGGAAAAAATCGGTTTGAAACCCCGTCGTTATAAGAGAGCTTTCTCTTTCAAAGGTAGGGCGTACGACTAAGACGTGTCTGCAAAGTTCAAAAATCTCTTAGTTGAGAGAGGCTCCAGGAAGCAGATGGGGAAATGAGCTTATTTTTAATATTCTAATAGTTTGCAGACAGACCCTGGGGTTAACCCTTTATTTATCTTTTTCCCGAAAGAAGACCCTCAGCTATGCTGACGGGATGAATTTAGGGGCAGCCGTTTAATATAATCACGAATAACCTCTGTCAGAGTATGGTCTTTTGACTTAGCATAACTTTCTAGTCGTTCCCACTCTTGATCTGATAATCGAACCCTTAAAATTTTGTTCCTTGCCATTGTAATCAATATAGTGCTACGATTAGTCTAACAGAAAAGGTAATCAACCTGTATAAAAACCTGGATATCTAACCGATATCAGCACATTTACAATTTCTCGATATGGGGTTTAACCTAAAAGTCAAGCGTATTTCCGTAGAAAGGTAAAATCTTGTAGGAAACTAAGTGAGTAGCAATTTTGTCTCGAAAAAGAGAACTCTACAAAAATACCGTCGGGCGGACGGAAATTCGCGCTTGAGAAGCTAGTTGAAAGGCTAGGTATCACCCGGTAAGACCAGTAGTAAGGGCAACCTGAACGGGCTATGGTGAGTCCAAGAATCCCTCACTCGATAGTGAAGGGAGCGTCATCTATGTCCGACTCCCCAATGTGAAAATCCCAACCTTGGCCAAAAGTTATGAAAACATAACTTGAGTGAAGAGAGGTTAGGATTTTACTTGAACACTCCACCAACGCTCATCACAGATTATAGTTGGGGATTCTTTTTATACCGAGTAAAGGTGTTACCGAGAAAGGTGGTGTCCGCAGCGAACCGTAAGACTTTTGCTTACCCTATCCTCAGTAAAAGCAATAAATCGATATTCACGACATTTAACATCGTCTGTTTAAAAGTAGACGTTTTGAACATCCCGCGTTGATTGATAAGCATCAATGTTAAAACCAGGGATGCGATCGCTATCTACATCTTTGCCTGTTACTGACTTGGCCAATGTTTCAAAGGAATCAGACTGCCAATTTCTCTCATGGATCGTTTTGGTTTGTTCCCCACGGAAATAAGCTTGAGTCCCGATTACAGCAGCAGCAACCCAACCAACGATTAATACAGAAATAAGAATAGTTAACATAAGTGGTCAACTCCTTTACAAAGATTTTTTAACTTATGTAAATAAATGTAACAAAATATTGCCAAAATAGTCAACCTGTTTTAAGTACGGTTTTTACGACATTTTTCGTATCGAGAAAGATAGTTAATGGAACGTGAGTGAGGAACTTCTGACTTCTGACTTCGTTAAGTTCTGTCGAACTCACGTTAATTGACACTCCCCATACCTAAAAAACTGTGAGCGAGAAATAGCCACGTCCATGTCTTGAGTGCGTCTTACATTCAGATTGCGAATCCGAATTACGCACTCGCTTTTAAGGCGTGGCTGGGGAGCGGGGCTGTGGGGCGAATCGAATTCGCCCCACAGCCCCTTGCGAACTGGGGTTTTAACCCCCCGTATCTATTTGTAGTTTATAATCATAGGAATTATCTTTACTAAAACTGAGGAAGCTTACAGTTCTCAAACCAGGTGCGATTCGTTTCTCATAAACTTTAATTGAAGGGGACTGAGAGCTTCTGTTGAGTAACCGATAAGGTAGAGTTCGCACTTTAATCCTCAACAGATGACAACTAAATAACCATATTGGTGAGAATAAGTATCCTAGAAAGTTCAAATCCAATCCTCCAGACACAGGAGTCAAAGCACTTCCCTCAAGGTAGCGACTAGCCATCAATCCTTGAAGCAGGGATGAAAGGGTAAAGGTAACTCAGTCTAGAGTCAATACCACCTAAGCAAGTTCCTATGGATAGGAGACAAAGGTACGTCCGAAGCGTCTTGAGACAAAACCAGTGAAATAGACTGATACACTGGGAGTCCCAAAAAGGGCAAAAACTAAGGGAATCTGAGATGTCAGTCCTCAATCAGATAAGTGTCTCCCGAACAAAGGCGTAGAGTACCATCCTAGCAGCTAATTGTTTAAGAAAGGTAGCCACACAGCTAGGTTTCAATCTAGCCAAGGTGGGTAGGGAAGTTTTGGCTCTTCCTAAACGATATGATCTCGATTCTCTAACTCGATCATATCGTAAGCGTGCCGAAGCATGGATTTATGAGGGGCGTAGGCACATCCGCTTAGAATCCAGGCGATTTTAATCCCTGGAGAAGTCAAATAATAAGAAAAGGTTGTTACGAAAGGCTTGTATGGTTTCACCGCTTGATTTCCAATTGGTTAATGCAGCCCGTCAAGGAGACTGTAGAACTGTCGAAACCTTATTAGCACAAGGTGCGCACGTTAATGGAACAGATTTACAAAATATCAGTGCCTTAATGTATGCAGCGCAACGAGGACTTCGAGACGTGGTTCAATGTCTGCTCAATGCAGGGGCTAATGTAAATCAACAACGGGCTTTTTCTGGTTTGACTGCTTTGATGTTTGCTGTAGCGGCTAACCGTATAGAGATTGTCCAAGATTTAATCGCAGCCCAAGCTCAGATTAACCAAACCAATGATGATGGTAATACTCCTTTGATGATTGCCGCTTATAAGGGACATCAAGAGATTGTTTCCCATTTGTTGGCTGCCGGGGCTGATGTTAAGGCTGAAAATAAACAAGGAAATACAGCATTTGAACTGGCTATCAAAGGGGATCATCCTCAAGTGGTTGGCCTCTTGGAAGAGAGAGAGAGCAACCTGAACCATCAACAAGCTTTAGTTTTTACTATCCGTTGCGGCAGTTTAAGGGTCTTTCAAGCCTTATTAAACCCTGAAGAAGATATTAATCATCCTGATAGTGAAGGGGAAACCTTACTCTCCTTAGCTGCATCTGAAGGTCAAACAGCTATTATCCAAGCCCTATTATCCGCAGGAGCCAATGTTAATCAACGGGATGAGGAAGCAGAAACCCCCTTACATTACGCGACAGTAGAGGGTCATTTAGAAGCAGTGAGAGCATTATTAGTAGGGGGGGCTAATTTACATCTGGCTAATCAATTTGGCGACACACCACTGATTTTGGCAGTGGTACAGGGATATGCAGAAATTGTGCAAGAATTATTACAATATGGGGCTGATCCCAATCGCACCAATTATGGAGAAACCCCTTTAACCTTGGCCATTGCTCAGGGAAATTTCAACATGATTCAAGTTTTATTAGATGGAGGGGCTGATCCCAATACTAGACTACCTAATGGTCGTACCGGGTTGATGAAGGCAGCAGATGAGGGTAATATTAATTTGCTGCGTTTCCTACTCAAAGCTGGGGCAGATGTCAATCTCAAGGATAAAACAGGTGCTACTGCTTTGATGTGGGGATCTCATCGTGGTCATGTTGATATGGTCAAGCTATTATTGGATACGGGAACTGTTAATTTAGATGAGAAAAATAATAGCGGTTATACAGCTTTGTCCTTGGCTCAATACAATAATTATCCTGAGATGATTGAATTGTTAAAAGATGCAGGAGCAAAGTAGTTGAGAATGGAGAATGGAGAATGGAGAATGGATAATGCAGGATTGAGAAGGCCGAAGGTCGAAATAATTAAATTCTAGATTTGTCTCAGTCTCCCCCTACACTAAATATTATTATTGGTTAGTCTTGTTGGAGTTAGTAATGCGAACTTATCAATTAATTGCCCCTGCTAAAATTAATTTATATTTGGAAATTATTGGCGATCGCCCTGATGGTTATCATGAATTGGTGATGATTTTACAAACCATTGAATTAGGGGATCATATAGAAATTCGTTCTAATGGCACTCAAGGGGTTAATTTACATTGTAATCATCCTTTGGTTCCTGTAGATAATACTAACATTGCTGTTCGGGCTGCTCAATTAATGATAGCAGAATTTCCTCAAGCTTTTGCTAAGTATGGAGGGGTGGATATTACCATTGATAAACGTATTCCTGTAGCTGCAGGTTTAGCTGGTGGTTCAACGGATGGGGCGGCTGTTTTATTAGGGTTAGATTTATTATGGAAACTCGGTTTAACGGTTCCTCAGTTACAAAGTTTAGGAGCAAAGTTGGGATCGGATGTGCCATTTTGTGTGGGTGGAGGAACAGCGATCGCAACGGGAAGAGGTGAACAATTAGATCCCATTCATGACCTTGATAATTTATGGGTTATCTTAGCTAAATATAACAATCTTTCGGTGTCAACCCCTTGGGCTTATCAAACTTATAAAAAACAATTTGGAGATAGTTATATTAATGATCAAACAGGAGTTACTTCTCGTACTTCTCGACTCCATTCGGGTCCTTTGGTTCAAGCTATTCGTGAGGGAAATGGCAGCAAAATTGGACAATTATTACACAATGATTTAGAAAAGGTGGTGTTACCTAAATATCCTCAAGTTGAGCAATTAAAACAGGTATTAAAAGCAGCAGGAGGACTCGGTACTATGATGTCAGGATCGGGCCCAACTGTGTTTACTTTATGTCAGTCCCAAACAGAAGCAGAAAGGATTAAAAATCTAGCTAAAGACAATATTCAAGATCCTAATTTGGAATTATGGGTGACAAAATTATCCAGTAATGGAATTCAAGTTATTAACCAACAATGAATAATTCATATATGTGTTCATAAAAAAGCAATTTTTTCCTGTTTCTTTAGCTTTATAAAGGGCTTTGTCACTCACAGAAATGAGAAAATCTGATGTTAAATTAGGAGAAGGAATTAAACTTGCAAAACCAACACTAAGGGATACATAGGATGCAATATTAGAAGAACCATGGGATATTTTTAACTGTTGAATCTGTTCTATAATTCTTTGACAAATGGCTTCTCCTCCTTGATTATCCGTATTGGGTAAAATAATAGCAAACTCTTCTCCTCCGTAGCGACAAACTAAGTCTGTTCCTCGTAAAACAGCCATTTTTAAACCTTGGGAAACTTCAAACAGACAGTGATCGCCTTTGAGATGACCATAGGTATCATTATAGAGTTTAAAGTTATCAATATCGCATAAAATCAGTCCTAACGGTTGTTTTTCTCTGATTGATCTTTGCCATTCTCTTTCTAAACAATCATTAAAATAAAGACGGTTTCCAATTTCGGTTAAAGGATCAATACGAGCAATTTTTTCTAATTTTTCATTGGCTTCTTCTAATTCTTTAACCAATGTTTCTAAATAGTTATTTCTTTCTTGAGATGATATTCCTTTAAAACTGTAGTTTTTTTTTCTCTTCTTTTTGACAAACCACAATAAATAAGAACAGAAACAGATAAATAATCAATGATGAACAAACTCTTAGGGGTTGTCTCAAATGATTAACAGAGTTTAATAATAATTTTATAACCATTGGGGATAATAAAAGAAACTACAATGTTAACATTGGATACAGCATAAATATCTGGTTGATTACAGTCTAAAAGATTGTGTTACGGTTTAGATATCTAAGGTAAATACTATATAGTTAAACTAATACATACATTGTAGCCAAATCAAACCATAATGACTCAGACTGCACCTTCTCTGACAGGCCGTGAAATACGCGATCGCTTTCTACAATTTTACGCTCAACACAATCATAAAATTTTAGCCAGTGCATCCTTAGTTCCTGAAGATCCGACTGTTCTCCTCACCATTGCGGGAATGCTTCCTTTTAAACCTATTTTTCTCGGCCAGAAACAACCCGAATTCCCTCGCGCTACCACCTCACAAAAGTGTATTCGTACCAATGATATCGAGAATGTCGGACGTACGGCAAGACATCATACCTTCTTTGAAATGTTAGGGAATTTTAGCTTTGGAGACTACTTCAAAGAACAAGCGATCAAATGGGCCTGGGAACTGTCTACGAAAGTGTATCAGTTACCTCCAGAAAACATTGTTGTGAGTGTGTTTGAAGAAGATGATGAAGCGTTTAAACTTTGGGAAGAAATGATTGGTATTCCTCCTCAACGGATTAAACGAATGGGAGAAAAAGATAACTTCTGGAAAGCAGGCCCCACTGGACCGTGTGGACCTTGTTCAGAACTGTATTATGATTTTCATCCTGAACTGGGGGAGGACAATATTGATCTCGAAGATGATTCCCGTTTTATCGAGTTTTATAACTTGGTATTTATGCAATATAACCGTGATGCTGACGGGAACTTAACTCCATTACAGAAGCAAAATATTGATACAGGAATGGGGTTAGAACGCATGGCACAAATATTACAAAAGGTTCCTAATAACTATGAGACGGATCTCATCTTCCCTATTATTGAAACGGCGGCTAATATTGCGACAATTGACTACAAAAAAGCAGAGGAAAAAATCAAAGTTTCTCTAAAAGTGATTGGGGATCATGTGCGTTCAGTGGTTCAGATGATTAGTGATGGTATTACTGCATCAAATACGGATAGAGGTTATGTTTTACGTCGTTTAATTCGTCGGGTTGTTCGTCATGGTCGTTTAATTGGAATTGAAGGACAATTTATTAATCAAGTTGCTGAAACAGCCATCCAACTTTCTGAAGAAGTTTATCCTCAAGTTAGGGAAAGAGAAAGCTTTATTAAAGGAGAATTAGAACGAGAAGAAGCCGCTTTCTTAAAAACCTTAGAACGAGGAGAAAAGTTACTAGCAGAAATTATCAGTAAAACGGATAAACAAGGACAAATTTCTGGAGTGGATGCTTTTACCTTATATGATACTTTTGGCTTCCCCTTGGAGTTAACTCAAGAAATAGCAGAAGAAAGTAGTTTGACGGTTGACATTGATGGTTTTGAAGTGGAAATGAAGCAGCAACAAGAACGCTCAAAAGCGGCTCATGAAACCATTGACTTAACGGTACAAGGTAGCTTAGATAAATTGGCTGAACATATCCATCCGACAGAATTTTTAGGCTATACTGACCTACAGACAACCGCTAAGGTTGAAGCTGTTTTAATTGAAGGTAAAACAGTTGAGCAAGCAGAAGCAGGTAACAAGATTCAAATTGTTCTAGATAAGACTCCATTCTACGGTGAGTCAGGAGGACAGATAGGCGATCGTGGTTATTTAACTGGGGATAATTTAGTAATTCGTATCGATGATGTTCAAAAAGAATCTGGCATTTTTGTTCATTTTGGATACATAGAAAGGGGGAATATTGCTGTTAACGATACCGTTAATGCAACAATTGATAGAGCTTGTCGCCGTCGTGTACAAGCTAACCATACAGCAACTCATTTATTACAAGCAGCTTTGAAAAAAGTGGTGGATGATTCTATCTCTCAAGCTGGATCATTAGTGGACTTCGATAGACTAAGATTTGACTTTAATTGTCCTCGATCTTTAACTTCAGAGGAATTACAACAGATTGAAGATATCATTAATACTTGGATCGCTGAAGCACATGACACAGAAATTACCATTATGTCCCTAGAAAATGCTAAAGAAAAGGGGGCAGTGGCTATGTTTGGAGAAAAATATGGCGCAGAAGTTAGGGTTATGGATGTCCCTGGCGTTTCGATGGAATTATGTGGAGGAACTCATGTTAAAAATACTGCTGAAATTGGATTGTTTAAAATCATGTCAGAAGGCGGTATTTCTTCAGGAGTCAGACGCATTGAAGCTGTTGCTGGCCCAGCAGTTTTAGAATACTTGAAAGTTCGAGAAACTGTTGTCAAAGACCTCTGTGATCGCTTTAAAATTAAACCAGAAGAAATTAACGATCGCATCACTGCTTTACAGTCCGAACTCAAAAGCACGCAAAAAGAATTAGAAACTGTTAAACAGGATCTTGCTATTGCTAAATCTGACCAATTATTAAACGAAGCTGAAACCATTGGTGAGTTTAAAATCCTGGTTGCAGACATGGGAGAAATGGAGGCTAAAGCATTACAAACAGCAGCAGAAAGATTACAACAAAAATTAGGAGAAGGAACTGTTATTTTAGGGTCAATTCCCTCAGAAGGAAAAGTCAGCTTAGTAGCAGCTTTTAGTAAAAAAGTCAATAAAGAAAAGCAACTACAAGCCGGAAAATTTATCGGGGAAATTGCTAAAATATGTGGCGGTGGAGGTGGAGGCCGTCCTAACTTAGCTCAAGCAGGAGGACGAGATCCCAGTAAGTTACCTGAAGCTTTATTAGCTGCTAAAACACAGTTAAGAGAAAAGCTGCAATAAGTTAGCTAAAGGCGATCGCTTAATTTTCAAGACTGTTACTATGGCGCAACAGTTGAAACACCATTTCAGACAAAAACCCTAGCACTAGAGTAAATAAGCGATCGCTCACTTTTTAGAACTGCTACTATTGCGCAATAGTTGAAACAGCAATGGCTCCATTTTCAGAACTCTATTGATTCTAAATTTTATAACCTGTTATAACCTGTTATTTAGTGGGCTATTAACTCTAGCACTAGCGATCGCTCTATAAAAAATCAATTCTCCATTCTCCATTCCCAAGACTGCTACTATTGCGCAATAGTTAAGAAGGCGATCGCTATAGAATAAAATCAATTCTTCATTCTAAATTCTCCATTCTCCATTCCCTTTAGTCTGCTTGCAAAAACTTAAGATAACTTCCACTCAACTCTTCAACCGCCAACTTATACAACTCTTCTCCATGTTCAGGGGTTGCCAAAGCAGGATTGGAACCCATGCGTCCATCAGGATAATGGGAGCGAAAATCAGCCGCACCATAGATAGGATGACCGGAATTAACATCAGAAGAAAGGGGTGCATTTTTAATGGAGTCTGGATAAATAAATTGAGTCACCGCCACCTCAGAAGGGGTTGCATGAGACCCTTCTTGATCCCCATATAATTCTTTTGCCCTTTGATAAACCGAACGACACATAAACCAGTTGCCCACTTGACAACGAACTTGATTAGCTTGAGGGATGTGTAGATGAGATAAATGATAATAACTCTCAGAAAAAGCAGCCTTTAAAGGAGCAATATTCCCCCCATGACCATTAATAAAAAAGTAACGAGTAAACCCAGCTTGCGTCAAACTGGTAAGATAATCAACGATGACTTGAATGAGGGTACTGGGACGTAAACTCATGCTTCCAGGAAAGGCAGTATGATGTAAAGCCATGCCGACATTAATGGTGGGTCCGACTAAACTTTGGGTAGTTTCTCCTACCCCTTTAGCGATGGCCTCAGCAGAAATAGCATCCGTTCCGATCAACCCTGTTGGTCCATGTTGTTCCGTCGAACCAATAGGAATAATAATTCCTTGACTGGTTTCTAAATACGCCTCAACTTCAGGCCAAGTCATTAAATGTAGCAACATAAGAATTTGATGATATAACAATGGATAGGATATTTATTATCCTAGCGTTTCCACTTTGTTGTATTGATTGCTATAGAATCATAAACTAGCGTTATTATGCTGTCTTTTGACGTGAATCAAAATCCCTCTAACCCCTCTCTAGTAACCACTAACCGCATTCTGGTAGTGGAAGATGAAGATGTTATTCGAGATATGATTGTTTTAGCCTTAGAAGAAGAAGGTTATGAGATCGAAGCAGTCAGTGATGGACGAACTGCCTTAAATTTATTACAAGAAGATAAAAATTCTAATCATGAGCCAACCGAGTTCGATTTGTTAATTTTAGATTTAATGTTACCTCAAGTTAACGGCTTAGATATCTGTCGTCTTCTGCGTTATCAAGGCAATATCGTTCCTATTTTAATGGTGAGTGCCAAAGCCAGTGAAACCGACCGTGTGTTAGGCTTGGAGGTGGGGGCTGATGACTATTTAACCAAACCCTTTAGTATGCGGGAATTAGTGGCTCGTTGTCGCGCCTTAATTCGTCGTCAAAACTTGAGTAATTCTTCCTCTTCGGGTTCAGTCAAAAAATTTCAGGAGATTACCCTGTTTACCCAAGAATGTCGTGTTACCGTAGGGGAAGACGAAATCAGTCTTTCCCCCAAAGAATACCGCTTATTAGAACTGTTTATGAGTTATCCCCGTCGTGTATGGTCACGGGAACAATTAATAGAACAAATTTGGGGACCTGACTTTTTGGGCGATACCAAAACGGTTGACGTTCATATTCGTTGGTTAAGAGAAAAACTGGAAAAAGATCCCAGTCAACCCCAATATTTAATCACGGTTCGGGGGTTTGGGTATCGTTTTGGTTAAGAATTGAGAATCAATTCCATTTCTTTAAACTCTGCTAGACTGCTTTCTGCTGCCTCTTGGTCTAAAATACTCAGAGCAAAGCCAACATGAACAATCACATAATCATCCACCTGAACCTCAGGGACATAAGCAAAACTAACCTCTTTGAGCACCCCACCAAAGCTAACCTTTCCTTTTTTAAGTAAAGGTTCATCCCCACTAACACTCACTACTTTTCCGGGAACCGCTAAACACATGATTAATAGAACCTCAATCAATTAATGTTTCATGTGTCTTATTTTTAGCATAGGTTTTGGAGGACAATTGTAAAAAAAATTTGAGTCAAGAGCCTTTAGTCGGTAAAATAAGTCTTGACTTTCTAAGCTCTAAAAGCCTTTCATGATTTCTAGTAACGATTTTCGGACTGGCACAACCATTGAATTAGATGGTTCAGTGTGGCGCGTTGTTGAATTTCTCCACGTTAAACCAGGCAAAGGTTCAGCCTTTGTGCGAACCAAATTAAAAAATGCTCAAACCGGTAACGTGGTAGAGCGGACCTTTCGCGCTGGAGAAACGGTTCCCCAAGCCAACCTAGAAAAACGCACCATGCAACACACCTATAAAGAAGGGGAACAATTCGTCTTTATGGACATGGAAACATACGAAGAAGTGCGTTTAAACCCCGATCAAATGGGAACAACGGTCAATTACATCAAAGAAGAAATGGAAGCGGATGTTCTGTTTTGGAATGATCAAGTGTTGGAGGTACAATTGCCCACTTCGGTTATTTTAGAAGTAACAGACACCGATCCTGGGGTTAAAGGAGATACAGCCACCGGCGGAACCAAACCCGCTATTGTAGAAACAGGAGCGCAAGTGATGGTTCCTTTGTTTATTTCCATTGGGGAAAAAATTAAAGTAGATACCCGTGATGGTTCTTATCTAGGAAGGGAAACTTAAGATAACAATGGTTGTCTTCGCCTTAGACAACCTTCTCCTCAGCCTATTTTCATCAATAATTATAGGATGGATAATTTGTGTCAATTAATTTTAAAGAACTCCAAGACTTGTTAGGGGCGATCGCTCATACTGATATTGCAGAAGTGACCTTAAAAACAGAGACGTTCGAGTTAAAGGTCCGTCGAGATGCCAACACAAGGGGGATATCGTCTCCACCAGTCCCCACTGAAGTGATAACCCCTGTGGTTCCTCCTTCGATGGTAACTCCCCCACCTCCTGAAACCCCCCCTTCTCCGGCGGAAAAGAAATGGGTTCCCATTACTTCCCCAATGGTAGGGACATTCTATCGGGCCCCGGCTCCCGATGAACCCCCCTTTGTAGATGTGGGGGATCGGGTGGCTAATACACAAACGGTTTGTATCATTGAAGCAATGAAGTTAATGAATGAAATTGAAGCAGAAGTCACAGGGGAAGTGATGGAAATTGCTGTGGCTAATGGGGAACCGGTAGAATATGGTCAAACCTTAATGTGGGTTAATCCTAGTTAATTATTAGAGAAAGATCATGGTATTTAAAGCCTTTTTGTTGCGCTTATTGACTGTAGTCGGTCTCATTGTCTTGGTGAGTATCTGGATTTTACTCGATGCTCGTCCAGTCATTGCCCAGGCCAATACAGTCAACTATACCTATGGAGAATTGCAACAACAAGATTTCTCCCATAAAGACCTAGAAAAAGGGGTATTCGCCGCAGCACAGATGCGAGAAACGTCTTTTGAAGGGTCCAACCTCTCCTATGCCATTTTTACCGAAGGTGTCCTTTTTGGGGCTAATCTCAAAGGGGCTAACCTCACTGGCTCCTTACTTGATCGCGTGACCTTAGATTTTGCTGACTTAACAAATGCTATTTTAGTCGATGCGATCGCCTCTCGAACCCGTTTTTATGATGCTACTATCACAGGAGCCGACTTTAGTGGTGCGGTGATTGATCGTTATCAAGTGGCGTTGATGTGTGAAAGAGCGGAAGGAGTTAACCCTGTGACGGGGGTTTCGACTCGCGAAAGTCTAGGCTGCTCTTTCTAGGAGTCTGAGTTGGGCTTTCAAATTAATTTGTGAGAAATTCGGGTGTAGAGGAGAAGGAACAATTTTCTCACTAATCGCTCCTATTTATATAGGGTTGGGAAAGAATACGTGTGTTTCATGTCTACATTTTTGAGGTTTTGTTTTAACCTTATGCTATGGTAAATTCATTTTTTTAACAATTACTCTTTTTCATCTTCTTTTATAAGGATTTCAAGCAAAATGAATAAAAAGACCATTTTTGCATTTTTGTTTAGATCGACTCTAATATGTGTTAGCCTGCATTATTCGTGAGAGAATTAAGAACAAGCCTGAAAGCCTTATGCAATCAGGAATATGGAGATTTAACCCCAATAACAGTCTGTGATTTTTATCTATTAC
>JBFRWG010000165.1:0-3755 GCA_051439445.1 Crocosphaera sp. | reverse complement strand
TCTTTACTGCATCAACTGGGCCAAGTGGTGGAAGCAGTAAAAGCAAATTTAGGGGCGCAAGTTTCGGCCAATGGGGAACAGTTTATCTTAGTGGATGAATCTGGGTTATCTATCCGAGGAGAATGGTTAACCGCTTTGATGGTCAACACGATTTTTACCGCTTATCCTCGTAGTACGGTCGTTGTTCCCGTAGAGGCCTCTAGCGCAGTGGAACAAATTGCCCGTCGTCACGATGGCAAGGTAATTCGGACTAAATCGAATCCTACTGCGTTGATGGAAGCAGCGCAAACCAATCCTAACGTTTCTTTGGGAGGAAGTGGAGATACGGGGTTTATCTTTCCTCAATTACATCCAGGGTTTGATGCGATGTTTAGTTTAGCTAAACTATTAGAAATGTTGGCTACTCAAGGGCGATCGTTGGTACAAATTCAAGCGGAATTACCTCGTATTTGTCATAAATCCTACGTTTTACGCTGTCCCTGGAAAATCAAGGGAGCGTTAATGCGTTATTTGGTAGAAATTCATAACACTGAACAACTAGAATTAGTCGATGGGGTAAAAATTATTAATCCCCAAAATGATAACTGGGTCTTGATTTTACCCGATGCCGGAGAACCTTTAGTACATATTGTCGCTAATAGTGACGATCGAGAATGGGTGGATATTAGTTTAAGAGAATATCGTCACAAAGTACAAACGTTTATTGAAAGAGAACAAGGAGATTTGACTGGGATGTGAAACCATATAGCAATTCTCATATTGGTTTGGCTTCGCCGTGAGCGTCAACTGAACGGTACAGAGGTTATCAATTTGAGGCAGAACATAGAAGGTAGGGAACAGGACTAAGGTGTACATCATAAGTCCGAGGAGTGCTATGTTAAATATTAAATATTAATGATAAATAGTTACTTGTCCATTCTTGCCTATTATTATCTGAGTAGGAAGATATAAATACTTGCCAAGAAAATAGAGGTGATATTTATGACTACTACTAATATAATTTGCATAGTCTTCCTTGGAATGTGGACATTGTTTCTTGGAATGTGGACATTGTTTTTTCGAGGAAATAAGAAAAATACTCCTCAACAAGTGAGTTTAGATAAAGATACAATCATTGACTCTATCGAAGAATCGTTTGCCATCAGTGATGCTGTGCAGCGCAAGACCCGCATTTCTCACAAATTAATTTGAAAGCCCAATTGAGAGATGAAAAATGACAACTTTTAGGACTAATAGAAAATTTTAAGACAGATGAATAAAAAAATTGACTCTGATTATCTAAAGACTGAGTTTAAGAGGTAATAATTGAATTAGTTTTTGATTTTTTTCACGACAAATAGGACTAGATAAAAGTATCAGTCAGTCAACAAATTATGATAATTGTCTTTTAAAAATACAACTTATTCTACTTATCCAGTATTAGGAATAGTTTGAATCCTTTTGTTAGCGATCGCTAAAATATCTTGATAAGGACAAGCACTAGCTATGGCGATAACAATTCTTCTACAACTAATAGTTATTCTGGCTCCCAATTTGAGAAGATTAAGACGAATTCTTCCTACAGTCGCTTTAGCTAATGGAGTTTTTTTTAAACAGTTTTGACGAAAAGCATTTATGAGAACATAAGCTATCGAATGTATCCATAATCTTAGTTGATTACTTTGAAATGTTTTAGTTGAAGTTCTATCAGCTAACAAGTCTAATTGTTGTTCTTTAATCCGATTTTCCATTTCGCCTCTCGGACAGTATTTTTTTGTATAAAGTTTTGAGGGCGTAATTTTTGAAGCGGGCAAAGATGTCACCACATGACGCATTTTTAAGCCATCAGTTCCATAACAAACTTTGGTGACTACTCTTCTTTGGCAACTCCAAGTCTTTTCTGTTTTATAACAAATAGAACGATACCAAGTTGAATTTGGCACTAATTCTCTAACCGATTCTAAATCTTCATTTTTCTGAAAAACACTATCCATTAATTCAGTTATGGGAGCTAGTTTTTGTTCATATTCATGTTTAGCTTTTTCAATTACATCCGTTGCTCTTAACTTAAGAACGCTATTGGTTCCCATAGCTATAACATAATCAACTAAAGGCTGATTTTCACAAAAATAGAAGATTTCTTCACGGGAGTATGCACTATCACCCCTAACTAAGATATGAGTCTCTGACCATTTTTCTCTAATTAATCCGATAATTCTTTGTAATTCGTCTAAAGCTCCTTCGGCTGGATCTACATTAGAAGACCTTAATTTAGCTGCCAATAAATGATGCCCACAAAAAATATATAAAGGAGCATAACAAACACCATGATAATAACTATTAAAAAATGCCCCTTCTTGATTACCATGGACTTGATCATCAGTTACATCTATATCTAATATAATGCTTTTTGGAGGTTTTTTATAAGACTCTAAAAAAATCTCGACAAAGGCTTTTTCAATAGCTTCAAAATTTGCTTCTATTTTATGATAACGACTCGTTTTTTGGTCGAGAATAGTCTCAGGGCAATATTCCAATCTATTAATTGTGCTTTTTCCAGCTAACCATCCCTTTTTGTCTTCAATATCCTTCAACTTTTCTAAGGCGATCTTAAGAGCAGGATCGTGACGTAATTTATCATGGTCATTGACATCTTCATAACCTAAAATAATTCCATAAAGCCTTTGTGCCAATAACTCATGAACCGAATGCTCTACATAAGATGGATGACGATGATCTTGAAAACAGTTGGCAAACTTCTCCGTAATTCCCAGTTTTTTATCTAACTCAGCTATCCAAACAATTCCTGCATCTGAAGTGATTATTCCTCCCTCAAAATTAGCGACTATTTCTTTTCCTTTCTGTTTACTAAAGTTGATTACTTGACGAGGTTTTCGAGGATGATGGAGACTCATTAAATCAGTTTGAGCGAAATTGCTTTAATAATTTAATTATAGCATATTTTATTCTAATAATCTAGTATTATTAGAGATTTTATTGATAATTTTTTTGGAAAAATGAGTGATTGGTTTATCTTTTTATCTTCGTTTAATTCGGGTTAATCTTTACTTAAAATCTGACAACATACTGTTGGTTGGGAAAATCTGCGATCGCACTGGTCAAACCCAAGTCCTGTAAGGCTTTTGTTGTTGGCGATCGCAGATTTTGTGAGAAAAGCGGGTTTACTGGGATTTCTTCTAACCAAATCCAATCAAAACCATTCCAAACATTGAAAACAGCTATAATCGAATGCCGCACTTGTTATTAATGGAACCCTTGCCCTATCAGCCTTTTAGGGATTAGGAATTGGGGTTTGGGTATGGGGGCTGAAAGTCTCCAAGGGAATAAGTCAACTTCTCAGTTAAAAGAATACTATCCCAAGCCCTAAACCCTGATCCCCAAACCCCAGTCTCCAAGCTTATTGTGCGGATAACTTAGCGGCATTCAGCTATAATCGCTTGTGGGAACCCCGTCAGTAGTTCATATTAAGCCAAAGCCATTTCAGGTTGACTCCAAGGTTCTACCGTATTGCCCATTACAGATAACTCCTGCATCAGACGGTCAAACTTTTCTAGAGTTAAAGACTGAGGGCCATCAGATAGAGCCTTAGCGGGGTTAGGGTGAACTTCAATCATCAGAGAATCTGTCCCGGCAGCAATAGCAGCAACGGCGATAGATGGTACATAATCCGATTTTCCAGTGGCATGACTTGGATCAATCATGATCGGTAAATGGGTTAAATTGCGCAACACAGGAACCACTGCTAAATCCAACGT
>JBFRWG010000164.1:0-13265 GCA_051439445.1 Crocosphaera sp. | reverse complement strand
GGATAGTTCACAATTAAATTAATTAAGGTTGCGTTTTTCTCTGGAACAACTGGATAATTTTTCTTGTTCTTGGGGACGGGTCACTAAGTAATCTTCTAACCACTGACATCCTCGGTTTAGAAGTGAGTTTAAACGGGTTAATTCTGTTTCTACAGGCCACCATTTAACTTGACCATCTTTGGCTACTGTTAATATCTTTTGATTATCTGAGCTAAATTCTAAGCTTTCAATGGATTTATCATGTCCTTTCATTTTGGTATGTAGTTTACCCTCATGATCCCATAATCTTACGGTTCCATCTTGAGAAGCAGTTAAAAAATATTGTCCATCGGAACGATAAGTAATTTTAGAAATGGGGAATAAGTCACTTTTTAAAGTTTTGATTAGTTTTCCTTTTTGGTTCCATATTTTAATACTACTATCGTCAGATCCTGTTAATAAATATTCTCCATCTGGGCTAAAGGTTATCCAGTTAATAATGTCTTGATGTGCAGGGATTGATTGTTCTAAATTTCCCTGTAAGTCCCATAGTTTTGCAGTTCCATCCATAGAAGCGGTAGCAATTTTTTTGCTATCTGGACTAAACGTAAGATGAGTAATGTTATCTTCTTGATGAGCGGTAAATTTTTGCTTGAGTTGGTAATTATTTTTTTTGATATCCCATATCCAGACTTCTCCTAAACGATTAGCGATGGCTAATAAGTTTCCATTATAACTAAAATTGAGGCTATAAATTCGTACCTTATTATCTTTTATTTCTTTTTCTAATTTTCCTTGTAAATCCCATATTTTTACTGTCCCATTATTAGCTGTTGTGGCAATTCTTTGTCCATCTGGAGTAATACGAATGGCGTTAATTCTACCGCTATGTGCTTTGAATTTTTGTATGCGTTTTTTCTGTAAGTTCCAAAGATGAATATATCCACTTTCATCGGCGATCGCTAATAAATTCCCAAGGCGAGAAAAGTCGCCGTTAGTAATATAATTATCCAAGGTGTCAAAGCCATTTTCTCGGGTCTGTCTCACTGCCCACAGTTTAACGGTTCCATCACTCGAAGCGGTAGCCAACTCTGTTCCTTGATGGTTTAAGGTCACATCATAGATGGGATCTTGATGGCCACTAATGACGCTTATTTCTTTACCGTCTTTACTCCATAGTCTGGCAGTTCCATCTCCTGAACCTGTGGCAATCCAGTTACCATCTCCGCTAAAAACGACGCTATTGACAAATTCTTGATGACCTTTTAAGGTTAAGTCCAAATTTCCTTGTTTATCCCAAATTTTGACGGTTCCATTCCTAGCCCCTGCAGCAATACGTTGACCATCGGGACTAAAACTAATGCTATAAAATCCTAAGTTATTATCTTTTAAGGTTTTGATTAAATTTCCTTGATTATCCCATAATCTAGCGGTTCCATCCCGTGAAGCTGTGGCAAGCAGTCGACCATCTGCACTAAAAGCGACATCATCCACTGATTTGCTATGACCTTTGAACACCAGTAGGGGGTTTCCTTGTCGATCCCACAGTCTCGCTGTATTGTCCCGTGAGGTGGTGGCAATGCGTTGACCATCGGGATTAAAGGTGACACTATAAACTGAGGCATCATGACCTGTTAAGATGGCTAGTTGTTGACCCTTTAAGTCCCACAGTCTGGCGGTGTTATCTTGCCCAGCAGTGGCTAAGGTTTGACTATTGGGACTGAAGGCTACATGATAGATATTTCCTTGATGTCCGGTGAGGATGGTTTGCTGTTGTCCGAGTTGATCCCATAAGCGAACGGTTCCATCATTGGAAGCGGTGGCGAGCCATTTTCCATCAGGGCTAAAGGTAACACTATTAACGGAATCTTGATGACCAATAAGTTTATTTTTTTCTTGAATACGATTGAGAATTTGTTCTAAGGTTAAGATAGGACTTGTGGCGGGATAATTTTCTAGCAGTCGTCCATCTTTGACTATATTTTTTAATTTTTGATTGGCTTCTATTGCTGATACTAATCCTTCTAGTTGTTCAAATTGAAATTGTCGCCAAGCACTATCTCCAATTTGTTCGAGTTGAGTACCTATTTGGGCTTCTTTTTGTTTTTTAAAGGCTGATTGAGCTTGCACAAAGGCGATGGTTGCTCCTACTACGGAAAAGGCTAAAATAGCCATTCCTAAACGGATCATTTTTTGGGCTTTTTGATTGGCTTCAGTTAAAATTTCATTGGCTTTTTGTTGCGCTGCTAAGTTAATTTCTGCTTCTTTTTTGTCGAGATTTTGACTTTCTGTTAAAAATTTATAATCGAGATTACTTAAACTTTTATCCATGGCCCAACCGAGGGCATCTTTGAGTGCTTGACCCCGTAATAATCGGGAACTATCTTGATAATTAGAATTAATCCATGCTGTTAACATCTCAGAATAAGGGCGGATTTTTTCGAGTTGTTTTTTTACCCAATTTTCATTAAATACTTCTTGATAAAGAGCATTGTAAACAACTAATTTCCCATCTTTTTTGACCACTAAACCTGATAATCTAAGTTCAGTTTGTTCGGAACTTTCATCAGTTTTTATAAAACCTTTTTGCAGAATTTGTTGATAAATCCCTAGGAGTCTTCCTGCTCTTTTCTCATTTCTAAATATTCGTTCTCTAATGGTTTTTAAGTGAACGGGTTCATCGTGGGATTCCCAATTATTAATAATGAATTCTTTGATGCTCTTATCAACATATTGTTGTTCTTTATTCAAAGGTATAATGGTTTCTTCTCGTAGGAGTAGGTCACACACTTTTTGAGTTAGAAAAGGTTGCCCACCTGTCCAAGCTAAAATAGCATTTAAAACCGCTTGAGGAGCATCACTAATGATGTTTAAGCCAGGGGATAATGGGGTGATTTCTTCTGAGGTAAAGCCTGTTAATTCAATGGGATAACCAATATTAAAGGGGGTTTGTGTTTTATCTTGAATTAAATCACTGGGGGTGGCAACACCAAATAAAGAAAAGACTAACCGTTCAAATTTTTCATTTTCAGCCCTTTGATTATAAAAAAAACGAATGAGGGTGAAAAAATCATCTAAAGGAAATTTTAAGCTGAGAACTTTATCAATTTCATCGATGAAAATATAAATTTTTTCTCCTGGACAATGAACTAACAAAACCTCTTCTAAAAATTCACTAAATTTTTGAACCCCTGATAATTCGTCTCGTTCCCTTAGCCATACTTTGAGATTAATTTTACCAATTAATTTAAACCCTAAAAATAATTGAGTAATAATGCCACTATACCATTGTTTTTGATTAATATCACTACCTAAACTGGTAATATCAACGGAAGCACAACTCATTCCTTCTTTTTGTAGTTGGTGCATAACCCGCACTCTTAAACTTGATTTTCCCATCTGACGGCAATTAAAAACATAGCAAAATTTACCGGCTTTTAGTTCAGTTAATAGGGTTTTATCAGCTTGACGTTCTACATAAGTGGGATGATCAAATCCTAAACTTCCACCGACTTTATAGTTGTAAGATTGTTGATTGTTTGCATTCATTATTGAGAGAAATTAATTAGCAAAAGTTAACTATTTTTTAAGATAAATCCTTAGCTTGTGATTTTTCTATTATGGACGAAGAACTTAAGACTTCCTAGACAATCACGAAAGTTCTTGTATAATAAACCTAACATAAATTTTAGTAAAATTCTTAACGGTGGTGTGATTAGGTTATGACGATAACAAAAGTGTCTTCTCGATCTCCCAAAAAATTCTTTCGTCCTCATATTTGGTTTGAAAAAATCATGGCCTTAGTGGTTTTGGCGAATTATTCTTTAGTTATTTTTGATTTAAGTTATATTCCTTTGCGAGATTTTTGGTTACAAGGAAGGGTGCAAGTTTATATAAAAATTGGAACATTTGAGAGAGAAATCCCGAAACCTCCCTTAAGAGTTATTCCGAAATCTATCTCTAATTTTATCACCAGTTATGACATTATAAAAGGAATCGAACCTTATCGAGATACGGCACAATATTTACAACGAATTGATGATCTTAATGAAGCATTAAATAAATCTGTTAATCAACAATTATTTTCTGATTCTAATCAATCTAATAGTGGTGAAGTTAAAGAAGATATTAAGGAAATATTAGCTGATTTACGTAAAAAAAGTTTAGCGATGGTGCAACAAAATCCTTTTGAAATAGCGAATAAAACAGGAACATTAGAACGCATTAAAAATAAAATGCGAGAACACGTTTTTGGGACGAAAGAAAGTTCATCTAGAGAAGCTTTTAAAAAGTTTTGGAGTGCTGATAATTTTCAAGAAAATGGTTGGCGAGAAGAACTCAATTTTTTTGATGAACAAATTGCTCCTTTAATTGCAACAAATTACTATCGTCCTGTGGGAGAAAGTGGTGATCCGGTTGATAATTTTGGCTTATTGGATACCCCTTTCTTTTTAATTTTTTTAGGTGAGTTTTTAGTGAGAACATGGTTCATTAGTCGTCGTCATACAGGGGTTAGTTGGTTCGATGCAATGTTATGGCGTTGGTATGATATTTTCTTGCTAATTCCTCTCTTTCGTTTCTTAAGAATTATTCCTTTAACTATTCGTTTAGACCAAGCAAAGTTAATTGATTTTAAGGCAATTAAAAAACAAGCTAGTCAAGGTTTTGTAGCAGGAATCGCTCAAGATATTACGGAAGTTGTTATTATTCAGATCGTTGATCAAATTCAAGGAACTATAGAAGATGGGACGGTTCGTAACATTTTGATTCAACAAAGTGCCAATGAATATATTGATATTAATGATGTCAATGAAACGGCTGAATTAGTTAAACTTATGGCTAATTTAGTCATTAATAAAGTCATTCCAGAAATTCGCCCAGAAGCGGAAGAGTTTTTGCGTTATAATGTAGAGAAAGCATTAATTCAAACTCCTGCTTATCAAGGAATAGAGAATCTTCCAGGGGTTAAAACCATGCAATATCAATTAACTGAAAGATTAGTTTCTCAACTCTATCAAGGGTTATCAGTAGGACTTCAAGGGCTATTAATTGAAGACCCAGAATTTGATAGACTATTAGAGAAGTTAGTGGAAAAATTTGGTGATTCTTTCGGAAGCGAATTACAAGCAGAACATAGTATAGAACAAATCGAATCTTTACTCAAGGATTTATTAGAAGAGATTAAAATTAATTATATTCAAAATCTCTCTAAAGAAAATGTTGAAGATATTTTAGAACAAACTCGCACTCTTCGCCAAAACCAAGAACTGACCTACCCTAACTAATAAAAAATGATTTAAACTCATAATAACTCAGTAACCCTAAAACAAATCCTCCTGAACATATTAGGATTAATATAGACATAACTTGCCAATGAGAATTGTTTAATTTCTGTAGTTCGAGTTTCGCTAAAATCGCAGCGCAAAGTAACAATAAAAAGTGAGAAAAATCAGCAAACCACCGTAGTATTAACACCACGGCAAATGACCACAATAAAACTGCTATCATGGCTTTATTATCTGATTTGAAACTACTGCCAAAAATTAAGGTAATAATGGCAACAGGGGCAGCTAAACTAGCGGCAATTAATAACACCACAAACCCGGCAATAACATGAAGCAGTAAAAAGATGGTTTGGTCTTTTAAAAACCATCCCCAAGTCTCTCCCTGTTCTGCTAACCAATGACTCCAACTGAGAGCAGAACTTCCTACATACCAACCAAAAGAACTATAGGTTAGTATAACAATAGCTAAGGAAAAGAAAGGAAGTGTAATGAGCTTTGCCATAATTTAAGTCTAACTTTGTTCATGGTAAAACAGAGAAAATTTTAGATTTTTTTTGAGATTATTAGTCCTATTTCATGAACTCCCCCAACTTTTGAAGTCTGTACCTGAAGGAGGAATAGCTTTAACAGCAGTTTTCAATTGGGTGTATTAATATTTAGATTAAGTGAGTGTGGGAAGTGTGGGAGGGGTGGGGTTAATTTTTACTTTTTTACCTTCATTATTTTCAGTCATTTTAGCAAATTGGCGTAATCGGGTAAAGACATTTATCTGTGAGGGTGAGATCCTTAAATTTGCTGACAGAAAATTACCAGTCAGGAATGAGTTGAAAGATGAAAAAATAATTAATTATTGCTTTGACTGCTTCTTTCGTATCACTAATTGATCTAGATTGGATCTAAGTTGTTTAGTTTGAGAGAAGTCATTAAACCATGAAAAATAGTTTGCGTCTTAGTTTTTCTGACAATTTATCGACTCCTGATTTTATTGCGATCGGTATTTCTCTTATTGCAGCTTATCTGGGACTTTTTAGTGGACATAAATCCTTCAGTAAAGAGTTAGTTCTTTTTCTACTCTTTTTAAATAGTTTGGATTTGTCTTTAGTTTTATTAATGGGTAAAAGCTTTGCCCAATACAAAGAAACGATTAGTAGCTTTTTGCGATCGCCTAAATTTATTGGGGTTGATATTTTCCCGGCCTTATTAATTGCAGAATTTATCTATGGACCTTTTCTAAAAGGGTTCTTTTTAGAACTCATGGCGTTTATTGTTACCTATTTATTCATGAGAGTTCTCAGATTAAAAATTATTGCCTCTCTTCATTAGGATTTAATTTGACGAATAGTTAGGATTTATTATGACAAAAGCTAGTGATTTTAAAGCCTTAAAATGGCGTAATATTGGGCCATTTCTGGGGGGTCGTGGTACTTGTGTTGTCGGCCATCCCACTGATAAACAAGTTTTCTATCATGGTCACTCATCGGGGGGACTCTGGAAAACAGAAGATGCAGGTCAATATTGGATACCCGTCGGTGATGGACAGTTTAATATGGGTTCAGTGGGTGCGATCGCTATTTCTGAGCAGAACCCCGATATTATCTATGTGGGTTTAGGGGAACCTCAAATACGCAACAGTGCATCCTGGGGAGATGGTGTCTATAAAACCACCGATGGTGGTGCAACTTGGCAACATATAGGCTTAAAAGACTCGAAGCACATTGCTAAAATTCGACTCCATCCTCATAATCCTGATGTCGTTTATGTTGCATCCATGGGTCATGGTTTTGGTCCCAGCAAGGAAAGAGGGGTTTTTCGCTCTAAAGATGGGGGTCAAACTTGGGAAAATGTCCTCTTTAAGAGTGAAAATACTGGATGTATTGACTTAATTGTTAATCCTAGCGATCCCAAGGTTATCTTTGCAGCTATGTATGAGTTTGAGCGCAAAACTTGGGGTGCAAAAACAGGCGGTCCAGAAAGTGGACTCTGGCGATCGCTTGATGGTGGCGATACGTGGGAAGATATTAGTGGTAATACAGGAATGCCGACAGGACAAATGGGACGCATTGGTATTGCTATGTCTCAAGCTGATCCTAATCGTGTTTATGGTCTAATTGACTCAGAAACGAAAGCAGGTTTATATCGTTCTGATGATTTAGGGGTCAATTGGTCTTTTGTCTCTAACTTTGCGCAAATCATCGCTCGTCCTTTCTATTTCTTCCATCTTTTTGCTGCACCCCATAATGCGGACGAACTTTGGGCCCCGGCGAATAAGCTTTATAGTTCCAAGGATGGAGGTGAAACTTGGGTACTGGAACCCGGTATTAAGGATGACTATCACGAAGCTTGGGTAGATCCCAAAGATCCGAATCGTATTGTTGTCACTTGTGATGGTGGTTGTCAAATCTCCTTAACCGGTGGGAAAACCTGGTCTGGGTTCAATAATCAGCCGACAACCCAGTTTTATCGACTATTTTGTGATAATCAGTTCCCTTATAACTTATATGGTAATCCCCAGGATACCGTAACGGTTAAATGTCCCAGTGCATCTCGTTGGGGGGGAATTTCTGAACATGAAACCATTGTGGTTGGTAATGGTGAAACAGGTGCAGCAATTCCTCATCCTAGCGATCCTGACATTGTTTATAATCTTTCCACTGGTTCAATTTGTGGTACGGGTGGTTCTTTTACCATCAATAACTTGAAAACAGGCCAAAACGAAATGCGACCGATATGGCCTGAATCAACCTTTGGGACTCCTGCGACTGAGTTTAAGTACCGTTTTAATTGGCATTTGCCCTTCTTCCTCTCACCTCATGATAACAAGACTTTCTATGCAGCCGGAAATGTGGTTTTTCGTTCCAGTGATGAAGGGATGAGTTGGGAAAAAATTAGCGATGATCTGACCAACGATATTCAGGATAAACAGCAACTTGCGGGAACGTCTTGGATGGGAGAATATTTCGGTCAAGAAATTTATTCGACCATCTTCCGTTTAGAAGAATCTCCCCATGAAAAGGGTGTCATTTGGGCCGGGAGTGATGATGGATTAATTCATTTGACTAAAAATGGGGGTCAAACTTGGGAAAATGTTACGCCGCCAAATTTACCGGAATTTTCCCCTATTTATGAGATTGAGTTCTCTCCTCACGATCCAGGGACGGTTTATATTGCCATTACCCGTTATCGGACAGCAGATGACTATTCCCCTTATTTGTACAAAACCACTGACTCTGGTAAGACTTGGACTTGTATTAGTGATACCTTTCCTCAAGACGAAATAACTCGTACTATTCGGGAAGATACGGTACGCAAAGGATTACTATTTGTGGGGACGGAAACGGGGGTTTTTGTTTCTATTGATGACGGGAAGGAATGGCGACGCTTAAATCTGAATTTACCCCGTGTTCCTGTCCATGACATTAAAATTAAGGATGCAGACTTAGCGATCGCAACTCATGGACGCAGTTTTTGGATTCTCGATGATATTAGTCCCATTCGTCAATATTCCGAGGAATTAACCCAGAAAAAGGCACACTTATTTAAACCTGAAACCTATACCCGTTTTGGTTATAACTGGTGGATGGACTATGGTGGAGGCCCTGTTTCTGAGAAAAAATATTACTTTGTTCAGAATACTCGTCCCGGTCACACTTTTTATGAGCAAGGTGTGGTTGATGGTGAGAAACAACGCAAATTTATTGATGCTGGTGATTCTCGTCCCATCGGTGTGATTATTTACTATCTCCTCAGTGAAGATGCGAAGGATGTTAGTTTAAGCATTTTGGATGAGGAGGGTAACGAGATTCAGACTTTCAGTAAAGAAGAAATTCCCACTCAAAGATTTGCCAGTTTTGATGCTCGTGGTTATGAACAAGATTTAACGACGGGGAAACCTAAAGCGACGGTGAGTCAAGGTTTAAACCGCTTTATTTGGGGAACTCGTTATCCCTCTGTTTCCTCTGTACCCGGTCGTCCTCCTGTTATTATCAACCCCTTTGCTAAACCAGGTACTTATCAAGTTTGTTTAACGGTTGATGGGGAAACTCAGACAGAATTTTTTGAAGTACAAATTAATCCTAACGAGAAATATACTCGTGCTGAAACTGATACTAAAGGTGAGTTTTGGATGAAACTTTATGGGAAAGCAGAAGAAGGTATCCAAACTGTCTTAAAAGCGCGTTCAGCTAAGGAAAAAGTAGCCAATACTCTTGCTGATACTTCCGATAATCAAACATTAGTTGATCAAGGAGCAAAAATAAATTCTCTGTGTGACGAACTTGAAGGTAGTATGATGCCGGTAGGTACAACTTTAGTGCAAATTATTAACGAACGGACTAAGTTAGTTCCTAAGTTAACATGGTTACATAATGTCTTGGAAACATCTGAAGGACCAGCGAATCAAGGTGTTATTAATGTTTACAACAAAGTCGCTAGTGAAATGGATCAGGTGATGGCATCTTTTAATAGTCAACTTGAGACAGAAATGGCACAATTTGAGCAATTAAGTAGTTAGTGAATCTTCACTGCGTTACTTATCAGTCATATCTAATTGTAGGACTTACGCATTTAGCATTTAATAATATTATTACTTACTTTACACTGCGTAAGTTCTATAGTTTTACATAGCTTTAAACTCTTCCCAATCAAGATCAAGTTTACGAATAATTTATCTTAATGTACCCATTTTCAAATCTTTATTACCCCAATCAGGAATTGGTACGATCGCTTTATTTTGGGGGTTGTACCATTTTCGATGAGAACCACCACCTTTTCTGGGTATTTCTTCACATCCCATTTTCTTAAGTTTTTTGACAATTTCTTTATACTTCACTCTGCACCTATAGAAATTAAACTCTCTGTCCAAAGAGTTGTTGTTTCACTAATAGGCTGTAATATAGGTGGTAGAGATTGATTTAAGTCTTGGTATGCTTCAATGACTGCCGACAAAGCATCAGAAACATTAGGCATAACTTCTTCTAAAGTATCAGCTTCTGTAATCAAATTAGGTAATAGAGGACAAGTAATAGTATAACCTCCTTCTGGCTGAGGTTCTAAAATTAATGGTAATTTATAAATGTTTTTCATCTTCAATATTGTTTATTCATAAGAATATTATTTTAAAATAGCAAAAAACATTATTGCTGTAAATGTTAGGTATGATTCCCTAATTTTGCTCGATATTAAATCCCATTGCCAAACCTCTCTTATTCATTAAATCAAACAGTAAAAAGGAAGGGTTTAACCTTCCTCACAATCAAATTTGATTAAATTTAACGGATAGGACTTTATGCCTTGTGTTTACGGGTTAATACACCCATTGAACCTACTGCGAATAAACCTAACAGGGTACCGGGTTCAGGAGTTGTTGCAGGTTCGTCAGCAGGGGTGATACCTGTTACAACCTGGTCAACAGGAGAACCGCCGTTCTCAAAGAATTCCAATAGAAACGGTCCACTACCGAAGGCCACGAAACCATCTCCATTTTCAGTAGAAAAGATAGTAAACCCAGTTACATTGGCACTAGCATCTGTGCTTAGGAACAATTCATCAAGATCAGCTAAATTAAAGGTGGTAGATGTGGGACTAGATGGTATGTTGGTTAAATTTGCTTGAAAGGCAGTAGTTGCTGCTTTAACTTCAACGGACGATAGGTTAGGAGTGAGGAAGCTATCATCAATGGTTACTGTTCCTGTTCCCGTAATAGAGGTGTTTACTCCGGTGAAAGTTAAATCGAAGGTAGCAGCTTGAGCTTCAGAGGTGGAAGTAACTACACCCATAAATGCGATCGCAGCAGTAGTAGAAGCTAAAGCAAGGGGTTTAATAGATAAGCTATACTTTACCCCCCCGAAAAATTAATAAGTTTCGCTAAACTTACCATCAGTCTTTCCTCACAAAAAAATAATTAACGTTAAAAACAATTTAACATAAAAATATTACTTTACCCCTCTTATTTTGTCAATATATTTCCGATTTTTAACGAATTTAAGGGATAGAAATCTCTAGAAATAGTTCCCAGTCGATACATAATTATTACTGTGAATTTAAGGTTAAGATTAGTTTAAAATGACCATTATTTAGCTGATTTAGATAAGGTTGTTTAAAGCCTATCGGTTAAGATAGAAAGAATTAAATTTAACTGTGTTATTAATAGTCCGATGTTAGTCACCCTAGAATGAAATCATTAGACAAAATTCGTCAACAGCTAACAAATGGAGAATTTGAACTAACTCGTCACGCCTTAAAACGATTAGTTGAGAGAAATATTAGTCGCCAAGAAATTCAAGAAACGGGCAACAATGCTGTTATAATCGAAGACTATCCCGATGATAAATATTCTCCAAGTTGTTTGATGTTAGGCTTAACGATTCAGCAAAGACCTTTACATTTACAGATTTCTCGAACTGATTCGGATAGCTTAACGATTATCACCCTTTATGAACCAAATGATCAAGAATGGATTAACTATCGTTGGAGGAAATTATGACAACCTGTTATGTTTGCGGTTCAACCCACTTTACGGAAACCTTGGTTGATGAAATGTTTAATATTAACGGACAATATGTTTTAGTAGAAGCCATTCCTGCTAAGATTTGTTCCCAATGTGGTGAAGTTTTATTTAGTAGCGAAACGGCTGAAAAAGTTCGGTTAAAAGTTAATAGTAAGTCACCTAATAAAACAATTCCTGTGGATGTTTTTGCTTATTAAAACTTAAATCTGAATTTCATACAAAACTCGGTCAATTTCTTAATTATGGAGTCGCTTTGGAAACAAAACAACTAATCTCAAGGCTGAGATTTGTCATTCTTCAAGATAATCTCTAAAATAGAAAGAATTAAACTTGAATCATAGTATTTTTCTAAAATGATGGGATTAAAGTCTAAAATTACCGCCAAAATTCGTAAGGGGAATGAAAGCGGTTATGTAGCAGAATGCGTGGAAATTGCGGTTGTGACGGAGGGAAACACCTTAGATGAAGTGGTTAATCATCTTAAGGAAGCGGTATCCTTACATTTAGAAGGAGAAGATCCCAGAGAGTATGGCTTAGTGGAAAAGCCTATTTTATCGATTATTTATGAATTAGAACCTGAATATGCCTAAATTAAAACGATTATCAGGTTCAGAAGTCCTTAAAATCCTAGCTAAATTTGACTTTATAGTTCATAGTCAAAAAGGGAGTCATATTAAATTGCGTCGTATCACAGCAAAAGGAAAAGAAACCCTAACCATTCCCAATCACAAACAATTGGATACTGGAACTTGTTATAGTATTTTTAAGCAAGCCAGTAAATATATTTCTGAAGCCGAACTTTATCCCTATTTTTACGATTTTTAAGACAATTATTTCAACACCTAATTTAATTTTAGAAATGCGTGAAAAAGGACAATACTTTCTGTTATAGTCCAAAATCTCAATAAATACAATTATTTCTCAATAGGTTAACCGATTATTGTTAAGATGATGTGTGATGGAAAAAGTCGTGTCAGGAGAAAGCTATGACAACCACCTACGAGCGAGATTTCCTGCTTTGGGCAAAAGATACGGCACAATTATTAAGAGAGAAGCGTTGGGAGGCGGTTGATTGGAAGCATTTAATTGAAGAGGTAGAAGATTTGGGCAAAAGTGAACGTAGTGCGATTGGCTCTCAAATGGAACGTATCATAGTACACTTATTAAAGTGGCAATATCAACCGCAACGACGCTCAGATAGTTGGCTCGATTCGATTAATGATGGACGCTCTCAGATTCGCCGTAAAATTGAGGATAGTCCCAGTTTAAAGGGTTATCCCGAACAAATTCTAGATAAGGAATATGCAAGAGCAAGACGAGAGGCTGCTCGACAAACGGGTTTAGATATTCGTATTTTTCCCGAATCTTGTCCTTTTTCGATTGAGCAAGTCATCTCAGATTGGCTACAAGAGTGATTGAATTACAGAATCTACAAACCAATCATTGAGTCACAAAACAGTGGCGTGAAATGGTAAAGATTTTGATGGAATTTGTCG
>JBFRWG010000163.1:0-36595 GCA_051439445.1 Crocosphaera sp. | reverse complement strand
TTCCTACTGTGTAATTTCTACTGGTGGTGCGCCCGATGAAGTTATCAAGAAATATATTCAGAATCAAAAGTCTCCCCAGTAGATTCTGCCCTGGCGAGAAATCCCTCGATTTTCGTTCCTCAATCGGCGATTTCTCGCCAGGAAGAGGTTAATTTCTTGTTTTCATCAATGATATGGCGATTAACATGAATCGTGTTCTTAGCTGGAACTTGTTTCCTTTTCCATTGTGGTTTAGGGCCTCGCTGACGTTTAGCAATCACAGGGGCATCATTATATAACGGTATCATCCAAATTTTTCCCGCCTTATAAGCTCCTTCGACTCGTCCCTCTTGAAGTAGTACACGTAGTCTAGAACTAGAAATTCCCAAGCGTTTTGCAGCTTCAGTAGTGCCAACAAACATTAATATTATCCTATTCTGTATTATTGCGATCATGCCATACTACATTGATCTTAACTATCCACAGTACCTGAGATGTTAGTTTTGGTCAACCTGTAGCCAGTCATCTCCACAGTTTCCCCAATGTTATTTTTCCAGGAATTCAGGGAATCCTATAACTGTAACACTGTGATAACTCACTAAGATCGAAGATGCAATGATGACAGCTTCCTATCCCCCTCAAAACCCCATTTCTATACCAGAATTTACAGCCTCAAGACAAGCCGGATTTTTCGATACCCTCAAACAGCCTAGATTTAGCGGCCAATTAATTCTCAGTAATCCTAAAGGAGAACAATGGTTTTTTTATCTGTACTTAGGACGTATTATGTATGCTACCGGAGGTTCCCATCCAGTGAGACGGTGGCGAAGACATATTGCCCGTTATTTACCCGAAATCGCCTCTCAACTCTCCTCACTACAACTGGATTTAGCCAGTTTAGGGAATCAAGACTTCCGTTTATGTTGGGAATATCAACTTCTGTGTTTATGGGTAGAACAACAGAAAGTCAGTCGAGAACAAGCGGCGAGGATGATTCGTTCTGTCATTGTCGAAGTTCTCTTTGACATCACCCAAACCATGGAAGTTACCTGTGAACTTAGACAAGATAACTTACTATCGACTCGCTTAGTATTAATTGATGCGGATCAGTTAATTAACGAAGCACAAAAACAATGGCACGCTTGGCAAGGAGCAAAAGTCGCCGATCGCTCTCCTAACTCAGCCCCCATTATTCGACAAGCCGACGAATTACAACAGCGCACCTCCCCCCAAGTTTATCAAACCCTCAAACAACTCCTAGACGGCAATCAAACTCTACGGGATCTATCCGTTCGCATGAAACGGGATGTGGTAACCGTCACCAGTTCTCTCCTGCCCTATGTACAGATGGGCTTAGTAGAATTAATCACCATCGAAGACCTCTCCCCTCCCGTTTCCGTTCCCCCTCCCACTACCTCGGTAACCCCTAGCGAACCCACCCTCGGTCCGTTAGTGGCTTGTGTCGATGATAGTCCCTTGATGTGTCAAACCATGGAGAAAATTCTCACTGGGGCTAATTATCAATTTTTAGGCATTAACGATCCCCTCAGAGCCATCGCCATTTTATTAGCTCGTAAACCCGCCATTATTTTCTTAGATTTGGTGATGCCCAATGCCAACGGCTACGAAATTTGTGGACAATTGCGAAAACTTTCCTTTTTCCGTCATACCCCTATTATTATTCTTACCGGTAACGACGGCATCGTGGATCGGGTTCGAGCCAAAATGGTAGGGTCGACGGATTTTATGAGTAAACCCGTGAATCCTGAATTAGTGTTAAGTGCTATTCGCAAACATCTCAAACAAGAAACCGTGGCTTAAGCTTAACTTTTCTTAGTCAGAAAAATGTTAATTTCCTAAAAATTTAGGGAATTCTAAAACTAGAACCCCCTTATCTAACCATTGAATTAACTATCAACTGAGGTAAAAATAATTATGGCCACCGCCCTTGTTATCGAAGATTCTTTAACCGAAAGAGAAATTATTACTCAATATTTGAAACTAGCAGGAATGACAGCCCACATTGCCAGCAGTGGGGAAGAAGGACTTGAAAAGCTGAAAACAGACCTTCCCGACTTGATTGTTCTCGATGTGGTATTACCGGGACTGAGTGGCTTTGAAATTTGTCGTACCATCAAAGCCGAAGAACGCACCCATGAAATTCCTGTGATTATTTGCTCCACCAAAGACACCGACATGGACAAATTTTGGGGTAAACGACAAGGAGCTAATGCTTATATCCCCAAACCCATCGATCAAGATACCTTTCTCAATACCATTAAACAACTTGTTCCCTAAGTGAAATTGTAAGGAGTCCCTCATTGTGGTTGAAAATGGATTTTCTCAAAACAACCTGGCAACAGCCCCCCTAGATACCCAGGAACGTCATCAATTAGAACAATTTCTGCGATTTCAATTAGTTCCAGACACCACCTTATTATTACCCGTTGCCCAACTGACCGAAGTGATCACCATTCCTCTCGGTCAAATCGTTCCCATTCCCCAAATGCCGTCTTGGGTGATGGGGGTTTATAACTGGCGAGGAGAAATTCTTTGGCTCATTGATTTAGGGGCATTACTAGGATTAACCCCTTGGCATCAACAGTCCCAAGTCACTCCCCTCTATCGAACCCTTGTGCTGCATTCAGGGGGTTCTAGCAAAGGCATGGCTAAAGGCCATCGTCAACACTTGGGGGCTGTGGTGAGTCGGGTTGACGATATTGAATGGTGTAACCCCAATGAAATTCAGTCCCCCCCTGGAGCAGCAATTACTGCTAGTTTAGCCCCTTTCCTAAGGGGGTATTGGTTGCCACCCCAAGGGGATATGTTGGTGGTACTCGATGGAGAAGCAATCCTAGCTGCAATGCCTAAACCCTAAAAGATCAACTACTTTTATCCCTTGATATACCTTAAGTATCTAAATTTTTACCTTTGATTCTCTTATAGAAAATACCCGTTTATTGAAATTCATTTGAGGTTCATCTCATGACTCAGACTTCTCCTAACCAAAATCCCCATCATCATGAAAATAATGGTTTTGTACCTGAGGATATCTCTCTAGAAGATCCATTATCCCTAGAAAAGACTGAAATTGAAGCGGACGAAGCCTCTGTATTAGCCATTGAAACACAATTAAGTCCTCCCCCTCAACACCAAAAAGAACCTGCTGGGAAAAATTGGCCCCTAAGGCAATGGTGGCGAGATTTGACCCTACGCTCAAAAAGTATTATTGCGGCAACCCTGATTGGAGTCGGTCCAGTGATGGTGGTGGGGGGGTTGACTTATAGTATCTCTGATCAAATTTTGTCTCATCAGAGCAAAAAGATGCAACTGTCCCATGCAGCGGCCTTAAGCGATCAAATCTCTCGCTTCATCAGCGATCGCTATGGGGATATCCAAGGGTTAGGGCATCTGGAAACGTTTACCAATGCAGAGTTAAGAAACAGTCTTTCTCCTCAAGCCAAACAAAAACAATTGGATCGCTTTATTGATATCTATCAAGTCTATGACAGTATTGCTGTCTTTGATCTGCAAGGCAATGTCATCGGTCAATCTCAAGGGACTCCCCTGAAAAATCATCAAGATCGTAGCTATTTTCAAACAGTGGTCAATACCAAAGCCCCCACCATTACCCAACCCCTCATCTCCACCACAGAAGGGACTTTTAACGTCTATTTTGCTGCACCGATTCGAGACGACGAGACCGGGGAGATGATTGGGGTGATTCGCTCTAGAATGCCCGTTAAAAATCTACAGCAGGTGGTTAAACAAGGAATGACCCCAGGAGAAAACATTTATTTGGTGGCTCAGAATGATGACGTGTTTCTAGCTCCTGGTGGCATTCAAGTCACCTCAATGAATACCAGTGGTCAAGTCGATCCCAGAAGGGAAAATTTTCAGCAGCAAGCAGTAACTGCCACTTCCCTATTCCCCTCCTACACCAGTTTAGAGAGTCAACAACAACCTGGGGTGGTAGTGACGGCTGACAACTTGGTCGCTCTAGCCCCCTTTAGCAATATGGAACGCTTGCCTAACTTGGGATGGAATACCGTTGTTACCTTAGATAGAGCCATAGCCTTTGCCCCACAACGAAAATTGTTATCCGCCATTTTTTTGGGAACCCTAGTCACTGCAGGGTTAGCTGGAGCTGTAGCTATTCTGCTCTCCGAACAAGTGACTCGTCCCCTCCGTCGAGTTAGTTCTGCTGTGAAAAAAATCGGCGAAGGGGACTTAACGGTAGAACTAGAGATGATAGGCCATGATGAATTTGCTGTTTTAAGCAACAACGTGAACACCATGACCCAACGGCTTCAGGGTTTAATTGAGGAACAGAGTCGTTCCACTCAACAAGCGAATTTGTTAGCAGAAATGGCCGGTAGTGTAGTGGCTGATCGCCGTTCCTTGGAACGCATGATCAATCAAACCTTAGAAGGGCTTAAAACGATCCTCAATGTGGATCGGGTGGTGATTTATCAATTTAATTTTGAGGGCAATGCCTTTATCTCCCATGAAGTCAATGCTCCTGCTTTTCCGAGTGCCAAAGAACTCAACATCAAAGATCGTTGTATTCCCTCAACCTTAATCAATCAATATTTTAAAGGACGAGTGCTGATTAATCATAATGTTCATCAAGCCGAACTCCACCCCGAACACTATCAACTGATGGAACAGTTACAGATTGATGCGAATTTAGGGGTTCCCATTATTCGCCAAGGGAATGTATTTGGCTTATTGATCGCCCACCATTGTCAAGGACCTCATCAATGGCAAGAGGAAGAAATTAGCTTTATGCAGCGTGTCGCCGAACAATTAACCATTACCCTCGAACGGGTCAGCTTACAAAAACAACAACGGGGAGATGCCAAACGGGCCCAACTGTTGCGCGATATTACCGTAAAAATTTCTGCTGCTTTAAATACAGAAGAGGTAATGCAGATAGCCGTTGAACAAATGCGCCGCGCCCTGAAAACCGATCGGGTTCTCATTTATACCTTTGATGAACAATGGTTAGGCACCATTGTGGCTGAAGATGTGGGCAATGGCTATCCCAAAGCCCTAAACACTGAAATTATGGACCCCTGTTTTGCCACAAAATTTGTGGATAAGTACCTCAATGGAAGAGTACAGGCCACCCCCGACATTTATAACGCAGGACTCACCGAATGTCATCTCAACGAATTAGCCCCCTTTAAAGTGCGTGCCAATTTGGTTGCCCCCATTATTCGTAAAGGGAAACTCTTAGGCTTATATATCGCCCATCATTGTGCAGGTCCGCGGCCCTGGGAACCCTCAGAAATCAGCTTTTTCTCCCAAGTGGCAGCACAGATTGGTTTTGCTTTAGAACGGGCGGATCTCATCGAACAACAAAAAGAGTCTGAACAACAACAAAGACAGGCCAAAGAACAACTACAACGACGAGCATTAGAATTATTGATGGAAGTTGATCCCGTTTCTCAAGGGGATCTCACCATTCGGGCCAAAGTGACAGAAGATGAAATTGGCACCATTGCCGATTCCTATAACGCCACCATTGAAAACCTGAGAAAGATTGTTAATCAGGTACAAGCTGCCACGGGGCAACTCTCAGACACCACCCATCAAAATGATCAAGCCATCCGCTCTCTGTCTCAAGAAGCCTTTGAACAGGCACAGGATATTTCCACTGCCTTAGATAAACTACAGGCCATGAATGACTCCATTCGGGCCGTTGCTGCCAACGCCGAATTAGCCGAAGCCACCGTACAACAGGCAACCGAAACGGTAGAACAGGGCGAAGATGCCATGAACCGTACCGTTGACGGTATTATGGCCATCCGGCAAACCGTAGCAGAAACCGCCAAGAAGGTGAAACGGTTAGGGGAGTCGTCTCAGAAAATTTCTAAAGTGGTCAACCTGATTAGTAGTTTTGCCGATCAAACCAACTTATTAGCCCTGAATGCTTCCATTGAGGCAGCACACGCCGGAGAAGAAGGACGAGGGTTTGCCGTGGTTGCCGACGAAGTGCGATCACTGGCTCGTCAGTCCGCCGCAGCCACAGCAGAAATTGAAGCTTTGGTGGCCGATATTCAAGCAGAAACCAACGATGTTGTCGCTGCCATGGAAGCAGGGACGCAACAGGTGGTAACCGGAACCAAGTTAGTGGATGAAACCCGTAAGAGTCTTAATCAGATTACTGCTGCGAGTCTGCAAATTACAGAATTGGTTGAAGCCATCACCCGATCAGCCATTGAACAGTCCCAAACCAGTCAAACGGTGACCCAAACTATGGCACAAGTGGCCGCTATTTCCGATAAAACCTCCAGCGAAGCAGCACAAGTCTCCGACTCTTTCCAAGAGTTATTAGACGTGGCTCAATCCTTACAAGAGAGTGTTAAACAGTTCAAAGTGAAATAAAGCCACCCCGTCACCCTAGAAAATGAAGAAAGATAAAAATTCTCAATTCTACATTCTAAATTTGCTGACCCCATCCCATCACCCCAGTTCCGGACCATGATACACCGATTGAAACGATTAAACCTACCCCTGCGCATTATTGCCCTGATCATTTTAGCCCTTGCCAGTTGGTTTGTGGTGGTTTCCTGTGGCACCCTTGATGCACAACAAATGGGAACTAAGTTACCCCCTGATGTTGTTTCTGACTATGTTTATCGCATTATCAAATCAGAACGCACTATTTACGGTAAGTATGTGGTGCAACGACTCAAAGACGAAAACGTGGTTAGGGCTTCAGAACATTGGCAACAGGATAAAGCCTTACCTCTACCAGCACAAATGTTTCGGATGAGTGCCGAGTTAGCCTCAGAAAATAGCCCTTTTAGCTATGGTGCCATTTCTCCCTGGAGTCTCAATGAGAACAATATTCCCAATACGGATTTTGAGAAAAAAGCCATGCAGGCCATTTTAACAACAGGGCTTCCCTATAAAGATTATCAAGTTAAAGACGATAAAAAATACTATACGGCTCTTTATCCAGACAAAGCCGTATCGGCTGCTTGCATCGACTGTCATAATCAGCATCCTTTACACAAACAACGGTATCCCGACAAGATTTTCCAAGTGGGAGATGTTATGGGGGGCATTTTAATTAATTTACCGTTAGATCCCTAGATATAAAGTCAGAAGTTTTGAGCAATAATGCTTTGAATTCTCCATTGAACCTTCTCAATTCTGCATTCTAAATTTTAAATTCTAAATTTGACCTTATCATGGAAACCCCTGTTCAAGCCACAACCAACCCTTCTGGTAAGTTGGTCAACATCAATGATAACCCATCATCAGAATCTGTGTCTCCTTCCCCATCTTCCCAGAGGATAGCCAGTTCCAACCCCCCACCCCCCCAAGTGCCTACTTTGATGCAGCACTTTCATAACTTGCCTATCAGTCGTAAAACCCAGATGATTACGGCCTTAATTTTCCTGGCCTTAGGGGGATTGATTGGTTTAGGATCAACCTCCTTGGTGGGGAGTTTACGCTCCCATTTACTCTATCAAACCAAATCTCAATTAGCCATTACAGAACTCAGTTATAATAGCGATTTAGAAGAAATGGGTTTAGGGTTCGCCTCCCAAGCAGAAAACCCCACTATTATTGAAGCCACTAAAACCCTCAGTCAAGGACAACCCTTATCCCCTGACATTCGTCAGCAGCTTCAATCTATTTTAACCAATGAACAAAAAATTCGTAATTTAGAATATGCAACCCTGGTGGGTGAAGATTTACGCATTATTGCCAACGCCAATGGGGAGCGGGATGGGGAAGTCTTTAACCCTAATGGGTTAGTGACTCGAGCCTTGGAACAAAAAACACAAATTCGCAGTAGTGAGTTAGTCAGTTGGGAAGAACTACTCAAGGAAAAAGCCCCCCTCCCCCCAGGACTCACCCGTCAAGATGCCTTGATCCGCTATACGGTTACCCCTGTTAAGTTACCTGGAAGCCAAAAAGTGATCGGCACTTTGATTTCTGGAGATATTGTCAATGGTAACTTAGAGATTGTTCAGAAAACCGTAGATGCCTTTCAAGGGATAGGGTATAGTGCCGTTTATCTCTATCATCAAGAAGAGGAAAACTTTACCCTAGCCACCTCCTTTGAGAAGACGGAACTACGACAACCAGCCTTTAATACCCCCATCCCAGACATCTCCATCTTGAAAAAAGCAGTGGCCGCCCAAGGAAGACCGGTGGCTCAACGGGGTGACTTGGGCAATCATTTTTATACCCTAGCCGCCAAAGCCATCCCTAACTATAAGGGAGAGGCGATCGCTGTGTTGGTCTATGGGGATTCTGAACTGGGCTTAAATCGAATTCTCAAACAAAGTTTGATGCTGCAACTAGGACTATCGGTGGCGGTGTTAGGGGTAGTGGTAATGGTTGCGGCTGCTATTGCTTCAGCCATTACCCAACCCATCAAAAAATTGCAGTACATCACCCAACAGTTTGCCAAGGGGAACTATAGTGCTAGAGTTAATCATCTTGCTGATGATGAAGTGGGAGAGTTAGGGCAACATTTTAATAAGATGGCCGCTAGTATTGCGGCCCATGAACAAAGGTTAAAGCAAAAAACTGAGATGTTTCGCTTTTTAGCTGAACTGTCCCCCCCTTCTACCCTGGATACTCCCACGTTAGATCGTTGGTTCTCCCAAGGGTTACAGGGGGCTAGAGCTTTGATTGATCTCGATCGCCTTTTTATTTACCATCTCGATCAAGATCATCAAGGCAAACTAACCTATGAAACCCTAGCCCCAGGTTCTTCAGCCCTCACCAATCATCCCCAGAGCCTAGAGCTTATTCCCAGACCCTTATTACAACAATTACAAATGACCCCTGGGGATGCTCCTTGGTCTCTAGAACAATTATTAGAGCTTCTCAGAGAAGATTCTCCCTACCCAGAGATTTTAGAAGATTTTCAAGTCAAAGCCCAGTTAATTATTCCTATCTTTAATCAAAAGCAACTCTATGGCTTTTTAGTGGCCCATCAATGTACTAGGGATCAGGGTTGGCAAGAAACGGAAATTAATTTTCTCCAACAATTGGTCACCCAACTACAAGTGAGCCTTGATCGCATTAAGATTACTGAGATGGAAGCTCTCCAATCAGGTTTAGCGGGCCATCTCAAAGAAATTACCTTAGAAATCTCTCAAGAATTGAATGCTGAGAATCTTTTTGATTTAGTGGTTCAAAAGAGTCGTCATGCTTTAAATACGGATCGGGTGGTGGTTTATAGTTTCGATGAGATGTGGCAAGGAACGATCATTGCTGAATCGGTAGACACTCGTTATCCTCAAGCCTTGGGAAGACAAATCCCTGATCCTTGTTTTGCTGAGTCTTTTGTTGAAAAATATCGTCAAGGCCGAGTTAAAGCGATCTCCAATATTCATAAAATTGGTTTAAACCCTTGTTATCTGCAACAGTTAGAGAGCTTAGACATTCAAGCTAATTTAGTGGTTCCTATTGTGGTGGGGGGTGAGTTATTGGGTTTACTCATTGCTCATCATTGTCAAAGCCCTCGCCATTGGCAACAGCCAGAAATTGACTTTTTAACCCAAGTGGCCCTACAAGTTGGTGTGGCCCTCGAACGAGCTAATCTCCTCGATGAGCAAACCCTGGCTTCTGAACAACAACGGGCAGCCAAAGAAGCTCTACAACAGAGGGCTTTGCAACTGTTAATGGAAGTCGAACCCATCACTCGTGGGGATCTCACTGCTTCGGTCCAAGTAACCGAAGATGAAATTGGAACCATTGCCGACTCCTATAACGCCATGGTGGATAACTTACGTGGTTTGGTCCTCAATGTGGAAACCGCAGCGCAACAGTTTTCCCAAACTACCGATAGCAATCAAGGGTTAATCAAAACCTTAGCGGTGGAAGCCCTCAAACAGGTTGAACAAATTACCATTGTTGGCGATCGCTTAACGGCCATGAGTCAATCGATTGATTTGGTGGAGGAAAACGCGCAACAAACCCTGGTTGCTTTTGAGAAAACCTCCGAGCAGGTAGGAGCAGGGGAAAAGGCCATGAATCAAACCGTAGAAGGGATGACAGCCATTCAAGAGACCGTATCCGAAACGGCGAATAAAATACACCATTTAGGGGAGTCTTCCCAAAAGATTTCTAAAGTGGTGGCCTTAATCGGTCGTTTTGCAGCACAAACTCACTTATTAGCCCTGAAGGCCTCCATTGAAGCAGCCCGTGCTGGAGAAGGGGGACGAGGGTTTGCGGTGATCGCTAACGAAGTACGAACCCTAGCCACCAGTTCAGCCGAAGCCACCGCAGAAATTGAAACCCTCGTCAACAGTATTCAAGCACAAACCAAGGAAGTGAGCCAAACTATGGAAATGGGAACCCAACAGGTTCTCAAGGGAACGGAATTAGTTGAACAAACCCGCGATCGTCTCACTCAGATTACGGTGGCTTCTCAACAAATGAATGAATTAGTGAGGGCCATTGCTGAGGCGGCTCAAGATCAGTCCCTCACCTCTGAGTCTATGAATGGGATTATCAGTGGAGTCTCTTCTATTGCTCAAAAGACTGCCATTTCTACCACCCATCTAGCTGATTCTTTCCAAGAAGTGCTAACTCTTGCGCAACAGTTAAACATGAATGTTGAACAGTTTAAAGTTCATTAGGCAATACTATGTCAGTTTTGCTCGAAAACGACTAGCTCTAGAAAATTTAGAATTTAGAATTTAGGATTTAGAATTCTTTATTTCTGCTCATTCTCAATTCTCAATTCTCAATTCTACATTCTATATTCTCCCCCAAAGAACCATGATGAATCCTGACATCCGCGACCAAGCTTATCAATTCTTTATCGAAGAGGCCCCAGAGCTGCTACAAATCATCGAAACTGGTTTATTAAGTCTCAAAGAAGAAAGAGATAAAGCCACTGTTCATGAAATCATGCGAGCTGCCCATTCTCTTAAAGGGGGGGCAGCGAGTGTGGAACTCGATACCATCAAAATTCTTGCCCATCGTCTCGAAGATATTTTTAAGGCACTCTATGATGAAACGGTCATCATTGATGATCAGTTAGAAACCCTTTTATTAGAGGCTTATGACCTGCTTCGTCATCCTTTAGAAGAACAAATGGAGATGGGGGAGTTTGATGAGGAAACTGCGCTGCAGGTTGCTATGCCTATTTTTGAAGCCATCGAAGCTCTGTTAGGAGATAGTATGACCCAAGCAGAGCAGTATATTCCCTCCTCGGCCGATTTGGGGATTGATATTGTTGCTTCTCTATTTGAGGTGGATGTCACCCAAGGTTTAGAGGTCATTGAAGAGGCGATTGCCTCTGGGGATCCCCAACAGATTGCTGCTGTTTTAAACACCCAAGGGGAGGTGTTTACGGGATTTGCTGAATTATTGGGTTTGTCAGGGTTTGGGGAAATTGTGGCTCACATCAGAGAAGCCATCGAACAGTTTCCCCAGCAAGTCTTAACCATTGCTGAGGTGGCCTTAAGGGACTTGAAACAGAGTCATCATTTAGTTTTGGTGGAAGGCGATCGCATTTCGGGGGGTCAACCTTCTCCAGAGTTATTAAGTTTGGCTTCTGGTCACAGAACCATAGAACCCATGTTGAGTCAGGAAGCTCTTCGGGCAACGGTTGGGGTGGAAGAGGAGGTTTCTCGTCTTTCTTTAGATAATCTCTTCCAAGATGAGGAGGAAACAGAGACGTTTTGTGATCAATCTTTTCTGCAACCTATCAGTCCCTCAGCCATCATTGATCCTCAAGAGACTATCATTGATTTTAGTCATGCGCCTCCTCTTGAGGATATTTTTGGAGAGGGTTTAGGGGAAACAGAAGAACCGGACTTTACTGGGGTTCCGGCATTGGATGATGTCTTTGGGGAAGCCTTATCTCAGGAGTTTCCAGAAACTCAGGAGGTTCCCTTTGCGGCTTCTTTAGATGATTTATTTGGCAGGGTTGAAACCCCCCAAGAAGACCCCTTAGCCCTTGCCATTGATCCGGCGGAAATTCAAGCAAATCTAGAGCGGTTTGTTGATTCGGTTGAAGAAAATTTTGAAGCGTTACCCATTGTTGAAGAAGATAAAAACTTAACCAGTTCTCTCGAAAAACTATCACGGGAAACAGTTAAACAATCTTTCCGTGAAACTTCATCTAAGGGGACTACCCGTTCTTCTAGAAATACTGGTAATAACCAAAACTCTCAAGAAAAAGACACTTTACCAACCAAGAAAACGTCAACACCGCTATCGGTTCGGGTTGATTTTAATCGACTGGAAAGAATGAATAATTTAGTGGGGGAATTGGTGATTAATCGCAATAGTTTATCCCTACAAAATGACCAATTACAAAATAAAGTCAAGGACTTATTAACTCGTTTTTCTAACTTCCAAACTATCACGAGTACCCTTAAACAATTATCTGATCAAATGGTGGTTGCTCCTGAACGATATGGGGCAATAAAATTATCAAAAAATTATCATAAAAAAAATAATAAAACCTCAGAAAGTCTCAAAGAAAATACTTTAACTTCCATTAATAATTTTGATTCTTTGGAAATGGATTCCTATGGAATGGTGTATTCTATTGTGCAGAGTTTACTGGAAGAAATGATGCAATTAGAGGAATCAGTGGATGATATTGTCTTATTTGCCAACTCTTCTAACCAAACGTTAGAACAACAAAGACAAATGCTCACCAATCTTCGAGATGAATTAATGTGGGCAAGAATGTTACCATTAGGAGAAGTTTTAAATCGCTTTCCTAGGGTATTACGAGAGTTGTCCAATAAGTATCACAAACCTGTGAAATTAAAACTAATCGGAACGGCAGTCTTAGTTGATAAAGCAGCCCTAGAAAAACTATATGATCCCCTACAACATCTTTTAAGAAATGGTTTCGATCATGGTATTGAACCCCCAGAGATTCGTCGCAAATTAGGGAAACCAGAACAAGGTCAAATCGAAATTCGTGCCTATCACCAAGGGAACCAAACCCTGATTGAAATGCAGGATGACGGGGCCGGATTGAATTTGGAGAAAATTGCCAAAAAAGCAGTTGAAGCGGGGTTAGTTACCCCAGAACAGGTGGCCGTGATGAGCAAACAAACCCTAGAGAACCTCATTTTTGAGGCGGGTTTTTCCACTGCGGCTCAAGTTAGTGAACTCTCAGGCCGTGGAGTGGGTTTGGATGTGGTTCGAGAACAAATCAGTGCCTTAAAAGGAACCGTTTCCGTTAGTTCTCTTCCTGGACAAGGCACGACCTTCACCCTAAGCTTACCCTTAACCTTGACCATTGCTAAATTGTTAGTCTGTCTGATTCAACCAGACAACTATCATCAGGCCTCAGCGATCGCTATGCCTTCGGATAGTATTGAAGAAATTATTATGCCCGAACCCCAACAGATTAAAAGTTCAGGGGAACAACGGTTTTTGGCTTGGGAGAGACAAATTATCCCCATTTATCCGGTACAACATCTTTTAGACTATCGTACTCCTTTTCCTGATGGCTTCGCTTCTCAAGCCTTTCATGGCATTGCTACTCCCGATAACTGGGGTTCTCCTTTGCTCCTCTTACGACGAGGAGAACAATTATATGCCCTCGAAGTTCATCGTTTGCTCACCGAACAAGAATTAGTGATCAAACCCTTTGGTAAAGCGATGGCTGCTCCTTCGTATACCTATGGTTGCACGATTTTGGGGGATGGAACATTAATTCCTGTGGTCAATGGAACGATATTAATTGAAGAATGTCTGGAGTCTGATCAATCTTCAGGGAACGCTGTGGGGATTATGGTAGAAAGTAGTTGGGATGAGGTGTCACCTTCCCTTCCCATGGCCCAAAACCCCACTATTTTAGTGGTGGATGATTCAGCGGCCTTACGTCGTACCTTGGCACTGACCTTACAAAAATCAGGGTATCGAGTCATACAAGCGAGGGATGGTCGAGAAGCTCTAGAACAACTACAACAGAGTACGGGGATACAATTGGTGATCTGTGATGTAGAAATGCCGAATATGAACGGCTTTGAGTTTTTAGGGCAACGTCGTCGTGATCCCCATCTCATGAAGATTCCTGTGGCTATGTTAACCTCTCGTAGCAGCGAAAAACACCGTCACTTAGCAACCCATTTAGGGGCAAGCGCCTACTTTACGAAGCCCTACATCGAACAACAGTTCCTCGAAACCATTAAAAACATGATGGCCACCTAAATTCGCGCATTCTAAATTCTTCATTCTCCCAACAATCTCATGACTAAGACTAGTTCCTATTACACTGTTAATGTTGACCCTTACGGTGGGCAACAAGAAACTCGTTTTCGTAAACTGCTCATTTTCCAAATTGGTCGTCTTAATTTGGCCTTACCAGTAGAATCGGTCAAAAAAATCACCCACTACACCCCTATGGAAGGGAGTGGAACCGGTGCAGTGGGGTTGATTCATGTTGATGATCAAGAAATTACAGCGATTGACCTTCATAAACGTTTATTTAAAGTCCCTCAACCTTTATTAGAAGGCCGACAGTTTCTGATCCTAGCAAAAGATAGTATTGAGGAATTATTTGGTATTTTGGTGTCTCAAACCCCTACCCTGGTTGAATTACCTCTATCTCAGGTTCGCACTTTGCCTGACTCTTATCGTCAGGGAGATACTTTAGATATGGCGACTCATGTGACTAGGTTCCAACACAATAATGAGTTATTAACAGTTTTTGTCTTGGATATGGATCGCTTAGTTAGACCGAATCGATGATTTAAGAGTCACATCATTAACTCGAAATCCTGATTCTTTCGTTAAAAATGTTCCAACTCCGAACTCCGAACTCCGAACCCCTCACTCACGTTTTGTTTTGGTTGATATTGACTGGCAATTAAAGCGACCAGAAACCACCATAAGGTATTCACTTGAGGACGATACCAAACAGTATCTACTAACCCTTGGGCTAATAATCCAACTATAGCGGCGATCGCCGCCATTAACCACAGGCCATAGGGATTATTTTTTTCCCGTAACCGTTGAATTTGTTGCACCCCTTGATTAACGGTAATGACAATTAACCAAATAAAGATACTCAAACCGATTAAACCGGTTTCTACTGCGGTTTCTAAGAACACAGAATAGGCACTTAAGGCACTATATTTGGGACTCATGTATAAAGGATAAATCTTATTAAAGGCACTATTTCCTGGACCAATCCCAATTAAGGGGCGATCGTGGATCATATCTAACACCGCCATCCAGACATTAATGCGAAAATTGTTACTACTATCTTGTCGCCCTGCAAAGATACTCAGTAAACGAATTCTTAAAGCATCAACGGAGAAAATTGCAACTAGCAATAACGCCCCTAAACTGCCAAAAACTAAGGGCAATAACCATTTACGCCAAAAAGGAGACAAATTGTTTTTAAACCAGACAAAAAACAATAATAAAAAGCTTGCCATTAACGCCATCATGGCGATCCAACCCCCACGACTGCCGGTAAAATAAAGACAAGCTGTATTGACGAAAGTAATCGTTAAAGCCAACACTTTTGGGAATAAACCTTGCCAGACAAAAAAGGCCCCAATACCCAGAGCAATGGCGGGTAATAGATAAGCCGATAATAAATTAGGATTGCCTAAATAACTATAAACCCTCGTAGCATTGGCTAATTCAGAGGTAGGATCGTTCCAAGTTGCTAATTGTTCGACCCCAAAAATTTGTTGGCGAACTCCATAACAACCCACGACTAAACCAATCCCTAATACGACGGTAATTAACCAATTAGTTAACCGAGGCGATCGCAGAATCCTGGCACAGAAAGCAAAAAAGACTAAATACAAAGTCAATTTTACCAACCCGGAAAACGCTGCCGCTTTCACAGGAGATAAGGCCACTGCAACGGCAGAAATCCCCCAATAAAGAAATACGAATAAATGAATGGGGCTAAAGCCAGGTTTTTCAGCATCAGATAGGGTTAAAATGCCCCAATAACCTGCAATAGCAATTAACCAAACTCCAATTAATCCAGTGGTAATAAACGGACCAAAAATAAAGATAAGACTAATTAATAAAGCACCGATGGCCTCGCCCCATTGTAATAAAAAGCTCGACTCACGCCAAACAGCGAATAAACCCACTAAACGATACAAATAACTAGCATTAAGCCAAGTTTTCGGTGAAAAGTAAGAGAGGGTAATGAGATCCCAGGTTGAATTCATGAAACCTTACCAAAAAAGATTAGTTATTATTTTAAGCCCCCTCCTTAACGAAGGGGTCTTTAAAGATCAAGCTTGAGTTTGTCAACTGAGAGTTAAACCAGTAACCACCAAGCAGAACCCAAAATAAAGAATTTACGTCATCATATGTTAATGTCCCCAATTCTCCTTTCCCTGTTCCCTTAAAAACCTTTATTGTGTACCCTATAACTAAATTCCATGCTGACCTATCCAAAGGGAGATAACTTGTTGAGTACGCTAATTCATCCTACTGCTGTCATTCATCCGAATGCACAAATTGATCCCACTGTGGAAGTAGGCCCTTATGCGGTCATTGGTGATCAGGTGAAAATAGGCGCACAAACCACCATTGGCCCTCATGTGGTCATTGAAGGACCAACAGAAATTGGCGAAAATAACCGTATTTTTCCCAGTGCAGTTATTGGCTTAGATCCCCAAGACCTAAAATATAAAGGCGCACCCAGTCGGGTCAAAATTGGAGATGGTAACACCATTCGAGAATTTGTCACGGTTAACAAGGCCACTCACGTTGATGAAGTCACAGAAATTGGTAATAATAACCTGTTAATGGCTTATGTCCATGTGGCCCATAACTGTGTCATTGAAGATCATGTAATTATCGCCAATGCAGTTGCTTTAGCAGGCCATGTTTATATTGAATCCAGGGCAGTGATTGGAGGGGTTTTAGGGGTTCATCAGTTTGTCAGAATTGGCCGTAATGCTATGTTAGGGGGAATGAGTCGTATTGATCGTGATGCCCCTCCCTATATGATGATTGAAGGGAACCCATCTAGAGTGCGATCGCTTAATTTAGTAGGGTTAAGACGAGCCGGACTCAGCAAGGAAGATATGGGTTATCTTAAAAAGGCATTTCGTCTTTTATATCGGTCTGATCTAACTTTAGAACAAGCTTTAGATGAATTGGAAAGTTTTGATAACAATGAATATGCCCAATATTTGCGTCACTTTCTGCAACTCTCCATCACAGGGGAAAAACGACGCGGACCCATCCCAGGCAATAATTAAGAGGAGTTTTCTATTGAGTAGGGGGAAATTTTTATGTTCCTATGAAGGTCTATTGATATAAAAACTACCATCAGTTAATAATTACGGGTTAAGCAGGAAGTTATGCAAATTTTTATCAGTACCGGGGAAGTCTCAGGGGATCTACAAGGATCAATGTTAGTGGAAGCTTTATATCGACAAGCTCAACAGCAAAACATTCCTTTAGAAATTTTGGCCTTGGGAGGCGATCGCATGGAGGCGGCCGGGGCGAAGTTATTGGGCAACACGGCCAGTATTGGTTCCATTGGTATTGTAGAAGCGTTGCCGTTTATTATTCCTACTTGGTTAATGCAACGTCGGGTTAAGGCTTATTTACGGGATAATCCTCCAGATGTATTAATTTTATTGGATTATATGGGACCCAATGTGTCCTTTGGTAAGTACGCCCGTAAACATTTACCTGATGTACCAATTATTTATTATATTGCTCCTCAATCTTGGGTGTGGGCCCCGAATAATAAGACGATTGAACAATTTGCTGAAATTACTGATATTTTATTGGCTATTTTTCCTGAAGAAGCGAGATTTTTTGAGAAGAAAGGGGTCAAGGTTAAATGGGTGGGTCATCCGTTGTTAGATAGGATGGAAAAAGCCCCCACTAGAGAGGCGACTCGTCACGCTTTGGGACTGTCAGCAGAGCAGCCGGTGATTGGTTTATTTCCGGCTTCGCGTTATCAAGAATTAAAGTATCATTTACCGTTAATTTGTAAGGCAGCACAGAAAATACAAGAAAAAGTCCCCGATATTCATTTCTTATTACCCATTTCTTTAAAGGAATATCGTCACACCATTGAAGAAATGGTCAAACAATATGATTTGTCCATTACTTTATTTGATGGAAGAGCGATTGAAGTAATGGCTGCTGCTGATTTTGCGATCGCTAAGTCGGGAACGGTTAATTTAGAGTTAGCGTTGTTAGATATTCCTCAATTAGTGTTATGTTTAGTTAATCCTTTAACCATGTGGATCGCTCGCAATATTCTTAAGTTTTCCATTCCCTTTATGTCTCCTCCTAATTTAGTGGTAATGGAAGAGATTGTGCCAGAATTACTACAAGAAGAAGCAACTATTGATCGTATTGTAGACGAATCTGTCGATTTATTATTAAACCCTGAACGTCGTCAAAAAACCTTCGCTGACTATCAAGAAATGCGAACTCTTTTAGGAGAAGTGGGAGTGTGCGATCGGGTAGCTAATGAGATTTTACACTACCAAAATATTTAACCCAATCTTAACTAAAAGATTTCCAGAAAATAAAAATCAGTGGTTAATTCTTTCAAAATTGACCAGAGTTTAACAAAAATTAAATAGGATTGCTTTTTTGCTTCCAGTAACCTGAATGATGATAACTCAAACTATTCAGTTTTAATGAGGAGTAATCTTTCTATGCCAATCCTTAAATCGATGGCCACCACAGCCTTTACTACTGTTGCCCTATCTATGGGGTTTTCTATTAACTTTGCTCAACCAGTTTTGAGTAAAACCCAGCCCATCCCCTTAATTTTTGATGATGATGGCAGTCAAGACGGAATGACAGCTTTAGCCTATATGTTAGCTAATCCCAAATTTGACATTCAAGCCATTAATATTTCCCAAGGAATTGCTGAACCTACTACCTTTGTCAATAGTCTAGAACTGATGTTAGGACGGTTAAATGCCAGCGATATTCCTGTTGGTATCGGCCAATCTACACCTCTAGTTGGTAACAATACTTATCCTCAGTTTATCCGAGATGGTTCAGACACATTTTGGTCCCCTTTTGTTAGTCTTCCCGAAACAGCACCTCCTGTTGAAACTTTTCCGGCTGCCCAATTAATTGTAGATACTATCAACAATTCTCCTGAACCAGTTGCTATTCTTGCCACTGGTTCTTTAACTAATATTGCTCAAGCTTTACAACTCGATCCAACAATTATTGATAATATATCAGTCCTTCAAATTATGGGAGGAGCAGTGTTTGTCCCAGGGAATTTAGGGGTATTACCCGATCCTCCTTTCTCTACTAATAGTGTTGCTGAATTCAATATTTGGGTTGATCCGGTGGCTGCTCAACAAGTCTTTGAAGCAGGAGATCAAGGGTTGACTATTCAATTAACACCTCTTGATGCTACTAACCAGATTAGTTTTTCTCGTGATGATCAACAGGCTTGGTTAGCCACAGGGACTCCAGAGAGTGTTATGGCTTCAGAATTTCTTGATTTTGCTCTAACCATTATTCAAAGTGATAATGATCCTAATCCTGTTTGGGATTTAGTCGCAGCTATTAATCTCAGTGAAGCAGATTTTTCTGAAGAAACTTCTTTACGTTTAGAAGTTGATACCACTGCTGCGCCTGGAGATACTCAAGGGCAAACCAGTGTTATTCCTGGAGCCCCTAATGTTTTAGTGTCTCTAGATCCAAGTTTTGATAATCTCCCTTTTAATCAAAGCCAAGTTTTCTCTTCCCTACAATCAGTTCCTGAACCTAGCTCATTATTGGGCTTAGTGGGCTTAGGATTATGGGGGATGTCTAGGAGAATGAAAAGGGTTAGTAAAGATTCCTTAAATCAATAGATTGTGATTTAAAAGAGAGGGGCTTCATGATATTAAGCCCCTACAGGAACAATTCAGGATAGAATGCAAAAAAATTGAGAATAAACTCAGTATGTTAGATTCTACAGACATTAGGGTGGGTTAGACGAGGGATGATTTAAAGGAAAAATGAATCGTTTGATATCTAAGTAGTAACCCACCGTTTTCAAGATGTTTTGATTGATATTTCGTAAGATTATTGATGTGAAAGAATAAGATTTCAGTTATGATGCAAAGTAATAATCAAAATTATTAGTAGAAGAGAAAAATGGACACAAAGTTAAGGAAAATAGCTGACTCTCTAGGGGGAACTTTTCGCAAGGAAGTATGAGAACAGTTACGATTAAAAGAAGGAGATACTATGAATATTATTGTAACAAAAGAGGGAATTCAGTTACCCAAAATGTCGTAACGCTATGAAAAAATTAGCTTATGGATAATTATATAATGAAAGGATATGATATTAGCAAGACTAGCTTGAGATAATGTTTAATCGTTTAAGCAACCTATTTCGTTGGGAAAACACCTCTAATAAGCAGGAAAAGATAGACAATGTACTGAAAGGACGTTATATGGTCTTCGCTTATAATTGAGGAGAAGCACATGATTTCGGAAGTTGATTGGAAGTATATGGTTTCCGTCATCGAAATGATATGATTCCAGTGACAAATAAGTTTTTACTACCTAGACGGAACAGTAATGGAGCTAAGCGGACTCGAACCGCTGACTTTCACAATGCCATTGTGACACTCTACCAACTGAGTTATAGCCCCTAGACATTCCTGTATAGATTAGCCTGACAATTAATCTGCCTTAACTATCATGCCTTAAACCCCGATGTTTAGTCAAGTCCTTCCAGCAAAGATTAGAAAAATATCAAGTATACTAAACGGTAAGGAGACTCATTTGAGAGCGACAATCGTAAGCTAAAATCCTTGATAACAAACACAAAGACTATTAATCATACCACTATGGCATCTTATGTAACTTCCTCTGCTAGAGCAGAAATGAGCGAGTTAAGACGGTTAAAAACCTTACTCCCCCCAGAACTGCAAAACTGGGTGATGGTGGAAGGGAGTACGGAAATTAACCCCCCTCTCATTCGCTGCGAAGAACTGGGAAGAGATGAAGTAGAAATTCAAATTGACTTAGCCAAATGGGAAAACCTCGCGATTGACCAGCGAAACCTCCTCTTTTGGCACGAAGTCGCCCGCATCCAAAATGATACGATCCCCAGAGAAGGATGGGAAATGGCAGCCTTAGCTATCGGTTTAGGAGGGGCTGTGGGAGAACTTTGGGTACAAGATGGTTTACTGTTACTATTAGCCCTAGGATTATGCGGTATTTCTGGATACCGACTCTGGCAGAAAAACAACGGAGAACGGAAATTAAAAGAGTCTATCGAAGCTGATGAAAAAGCTATTGCTTTAGCCACTCGTTTTGGTTATACTTTGCCCAACGCCTATAAAAGTTTGGGGAGTGCGTTTAAAACCCTAATTGAACAAACCCCTAACCGTCGTCAACGCAAACAATATGAATCTCGGTTACAAGCTCTCAGACGTAGTGCTAGTAAGGCTAAAGAAAAAATGCAGCAAGAAAAAGGGAAGCGTCCCCTTCGCTGATCTCAATCCCTAACTTATACATAGGTGATGACTATCCAAACACCAGAAACCCAGTTTCCCATTATCATCGTTGATCACTATCCTGTGATGAAAATGCCTCAACGCCTCACCGTTTTAGAGGCAGTTAATTTCAAGCGGGTTTGTCATCAATTTTTAGCTTCCCAGATGCTACCGAAACAACTGATCCTGGATTTCAGCGGCACGGAATTTATGGATAGTAGTGGGGTTGGGGCTTTGGTTCATAATTTTAAGGCAGCTAGAAATAAGAATGTCTCTTTGATTCTTTACCAAACTCCACCACCGGTGATGGCTGTCTTATCCATGACGGGGTTGGATGAAGTGATTCCCATGACATCTACTTTGGAGGAAAAACAAGCCTCCATCGTCGTTGCTCAACCCCCTGAAACTCACCCTTCAGTTCGTTCTTGGGGAAAAAGGATGATAGATATTGTGGGTAGTTTAGTGGGTTTGGGGATTACTGGTATGTTGTACATACCCATCGCCATAACTATTAAACTTGATAGTCCAGGTCCGATTTTTTTTCGTCAAACTCGTTGTGGCTGGATGGGAAAAAGGTTTAAAATTATCAAGTTTCGTTCTATGTGTGTGGATGCGGAAGCTTTGAAAACGAAGGTTCCCAACCAAGCCAAAGGGGCAATTTTTAAAAATACCAATGATCCCCGTATTACTCGGGTAGGCCGTTTTTTACGGCGCAGTAGCTTAGATGAGTTGCCTCAGTTTTGGAATGTGTTAAAAGGAGAGATGAGTTTAGTGGGAACTCGGCCTCCCACCCCCGATGAAGTGGAAAAATATGAAATTCCACAATGGCAACGATTGAATGTTAAACCAGGAATGACCGGAGAATGGCAAGTGTATGGGCGATCGCACATCACTAATTTTGAACAAGTCATTGAGTTAGACTTACGCTATCAAAAAAACTGGAGTCATTGGTACGATCTTCAGCTTATTTTTAAGACTGTGTTAATTTTATTTCATAAGAACAGTGGTGCGGTTTAATAACCAAGAAAACGGGGAACAGTCGTTAATGAAGCCTTTTCAATTGGCTGTTGTCACTGATATACAGGCATTGGAAGAGATTCTAATCTGGTTTGAGGCCGTTGCCAAACCCTATCTATCCCCTCAAACATTATGGGAATGTAAACTGGCTTTATCGGAGGGGTTTACCAATACTGTATTATATGCCCACCGAGATTTACCCTCAACCCTTCCTATTATTATTAATGTTAATGTTTATCGAACTGTCCTAGAAATTTTAATTTGGAATCAAGGTCCATTTTTTGATTTAAAAGCTAAATTAGCAGAACTTAAACAACAAAATGTTAACCCTCTAGACTTAGAAGGCGATCGTGGTCTTTTTTTTATGGAAAAATTAATGGATGAATTGGACTATATTCGCTTCAAAGATCAGAGAAATTGCTTAAAAATGAGAAAGTGGTTGACTTAACCTGAAGTGCCTGAAAGCTATTCTTCAGTTTTAATGATTTCTACTTCATTATCACGAAAATGGGCTTTAAAACGCTTTTCAAATTTGACTAAGATGGGTAAATTGGCACTAACTGGCCTTCCTTGCCAGTTGGTAACAATATCGACGATCTCCCCTTCCATCCCTTTGAGATCAAAAGGCTGTTTTTTGTGTTGAGGATGATGATAAACAATAACAGATTCCTGAATACGAACGCAATCGCCAATTTTCATATTAATATTTATGATACTGTGATTAGAATTACGATTAAGGTAGACTTTCAATTAATTAGGTCTGTTGTGACCCAGGATAGTGTACCACGAATTCTGGAAAATATGGAGAATGGGCTGGATATTTCTGGGAGTTATTAGCACCTCCGTTGAAACTCCGGCGAAATCAAAGTTTCAATCATAGTAACAGTACAAAAATCCTCATCCCTAAAGGGGTGAGGAAATAGTTGTAACAGTGAAAGAAAAACCTAGTTAATTTCTTCCACAGAACGCTCTAACATAGTCTCATCTCTCTCCTCCTCTTGTTTACGTTCCTCAGTTAACAACTCTCGCGCTTTTTCTTCAATTTCTTCTCGATGATGAGATTGTTCTACTTCGAGGGAACGATGAAGCATTTTCTGATGGCGTTGTTCATCACTCAAATGTTGTTGCGCCATCAATTCTCGTGCTTTTTCTTCGGTGTTCATGACGGATTTCTCCATGAGTTCTAACTGTATGCATCCTAGAGACATATCGGGGGGGAACTTCCCCAACTAAACCCCATTATTTGGGGCTTCCAAAAATAATTTCAGCCGAGTGGGAAGCAATAAATATAGCACTACGCATGATGATTAGGACATTGATGCAATGGCAAAACCTTGTCAGGTGCGCAGTGCATCGGCTTACAGCAATGTCCTAATATCATAACCTTTTTTGTCCTGCTATAGTTCATAAAAATATAGTCAAATATGACATACCCTTATTTTGTTGGTGTTACCCTAACTTCAAAATACTAAAACCCGTAATCTGTCTCGGTTTGAAGCAAATTTACCTCGTTCGAGGTAAATTTGCGGGCCAGCAAGGAACCTTTACCCATTTTTAGCCCGAAAAAGTGATCAAGTCCCAGGAAAATTTTTAGGATTATGTTCAGAAAAAGAAATTTTTGGGAACTTTAAAATTAGCAAACAACCAGCAACAAACGATATCAACTCAGATATTGGTGGGGGTAAATGTCAAGTTACCTTTAATTTTGGTTATTTTTGCGTAATTTCTCTAAACCTCAAGTCAGTGGGATTTTGTGATGCAAGTGCAAGCAGTAAATTTAGGGGTCAATGTTAATCCTATATTCAACTCAACGAACCGTCTTTTTTGTCGTTTAGATGGCTTAAGTCCAGCCGTCCGCGAACAAAAGCGTGTGACAACCTTGAAACAATTAGGACTTTTAGATACGGAAACCATTCCCATCTTTGATGAAGCAACCCAAACTGCTGCGCGTTTCATAGAAGTTCCTATCTGTTCATTGGGAATAATGGTTGAAGATAATCTCTGCTTAAAATCAGCCGTAGGACTGTCAAGATTGGGGTTAATGAATGATTTAGCCTCAACTCGAAGAATTCCCCGTCAAGAAGCCTACAGTACCTATATCGTTGACAGTGAGCAGCCTTTAATCATCGAAGATACCCTTGCAGAATCGGTTTTTGCCAGAAGTTCTTTAGTACAGCATTATGGCATTCGGGCATTTTTAGGAACCCCCTTAATTACCGCAGAAGGAGACTGTCTAGGAACCTTGGCCGTCATGGATATGGTTCCTCGTGAATTTAGTGCCAGAGACTTAGAATTTTTAACCATGACGGCTCGCTGGTGTTTACGAGAATTTGAACGCAATCACCTCTGTAATACCCATCCTCCCAAAGAGGATCAATGGTTGAATATTGTGGGTTCTTCCTTCCCCAATGCTGAAAACCAAGACTCTGAGCAATCATCTGTTTCAGCATCGATCAATTCCATTAAACTACAACTATTACAACAGTTCATGGAAGAATTTCGCACCCCATTAACCTCAGTCATTGGAATGTCAAGTGTTCTGCAAGGGGGTACTTTTGGCTCTGTGACTCAAAAACAAAAAGAATATTTAAAAATTATTCATAACAGTGGTCAACAACTAAACTCTCTCGTTCAGGAGATTTTTAAATTGGGGATGTCTTCTGATAATCGCACAGAACTACAATTGAACCCTGTCAATATTGAAATGCTGGCCCAAAATACCATTAATAGTGTGGGGGAAGTAGTCACTCAGAAACGACAAACCCTACGCTTATCGGTTGAACCGGGAAAACGCATCTGGTTATTGGATAAGAAAATTATCGAACAAGCTCTTTATTATCTAGTCATTAGCATCTTGGAATCAGCAGAAGTGGGTGGAGAGATTCGCATTCATGTCTCCCGTCGCAGTAAAACCCTTAATATAGCGGTTTGGGTTTCTCATCCTTGGTTGGGAGATGGCTTACCCCAAGTTAATTTTAGTTCCCGATCGACTCATCAAATTTTGTCCCAACTTCAACCAAGTTCTAATGCTTCTTGGCATCGCGGTGATCCTTTGGCTTCAACGATCAATGATTATGTCTTGCGTGCCTCTTCCTTGGAAAAAATGATTGACCAACCCAATAAGGATCAACTTCCTTCTCAAAAGTCTCAAGAACTATTAGGCCTAATCTTGAGTTGTCACTTAGTTGAAAGTCATGGGGGTAAAATTATGGTTCAAGGTTCCTCAGAGTCCGGCTATCGCTATGTCTTGATGCTTCCCAAAATTGGCACAGACTCACAATCTTATCTTTATAGTGGTTCGTGAATCAGAGCCTTCTCGCCATTCTAAGTTAGAATACTTTGTGTCTTCAATTATCTTGAGAGATTTTTCTCTAACATTACGCCCATGTCTAAGGTTGACGACAATACCCTGGTTTGTACCGTTTTACCCACCTTTAACGAAAGTGGTAATATTACTGACTTGATCGAGCGTTTGATGGCCAGTGTTCCTCCCCCCTATTTGGTTTTGGTCATCGATGATGATTCCCCAGATGAAACTTGGAAAATTGTAGCCAGCATGGCGGCTCAGTCCCCTTACGCACCTGGGGACAAGTCGGTGAACTCAGGGATTGCTTTAGTGCGCCGTCTTCAGGAAAAGGGGTTAACCTCTGCTATTCAAAGAGGGATCGATGAAGCCATAAAAACTTATCATGCAGATATTGTGACTTGGATGGATTGTGATCTCTCTATGCCCCCTGAAGATGTGCCAAAATTGGTGGAAGCCATTAGAAAAGGGGAGGCTGATATGGCAGTTGGTTCCCGTTGGATCGATGAGGGAACAGATATTGCTCATGGTTTAATGGCACGGGTCTTAAGCTGGATTATCAATAATTTTGCTATGTTACTATTGGGGCGCAAGGTTCATGATTATACCAGTGGCTTTATTGCAGCCCGTTCAGAGGTTTTAGAAAAAATTCGCCTCAAAGGGGATTATGGAGAATATTGTATTGATTTATTGTGTCGCGCCTCTCGATTGAATTATAATCTCAAAGAAGTGCCATACATTTGTGTTCCTCGTACTTCTGGGGAAAGTAAAACAGGGATTAATTTATGGGATTATCTCAGTAAGGGACGTAAATATGTTTCGACCATTGTTATGTTATGGTTAAATCCGAAGAATTAATGTCAAACCCCTCAACCACACGATATTAACGGAATCTAAAATTAGCTGAAGTTGCTTTCATGCGGGGGAAATAGCCAATTTTGTGATTTCTTAATCGATGAATCAACTGTGATACGGACGATACCACGGGATGATCGTTCGATGAGTATTACTACTCTCGCTTTACTGTTTTCGGATACGACATTCTGTATTATCTTAGCGAGTTGCCTCCATAGGCTAAATAGGGCTTGCTTACTGATCTTTTTGCGGGATTCCTGGGTCATAATTTAGTACCTAAAAAATCATCTTTTTGAACTATTGGGTTCAATTGTTAGTTTAAAACAGAGTAGTGAATTAAGTCAATCTGCTCTACTCACTTTATTTTTTCAAGTTTTGAGAGGACACCTTAGGGTTCAAAAATTAAGAAAAAAATGAACTATATGACGATTCAGGATTCAAAATCACAACGAGTAGAAATGCCTATCTTATTATTTACGTTCTAACTAAAATAACTTTAAGGTTCAAAAATTAAGAAAAAAATGAACTATAATGAACTTTAGCTGAACAATGAAAAAAAATGGTAAAAAAAGCGAGAGCCTCTGCTCAGGGTTTAGAGAGGGTTGAAGAACGGCGAAGAAAGTTAGGCTGGACAAAATACGATCAACAATGGCGAGAGAAAGCGGGAGTGTCTGAGTCCACGCTTAAGCGTTTTTGGAAACCAGAAGAGATGACAATAGACACTTTTATTAAGATATGTAAAGCATTAGAGATTGACTGGAAGACGATCACCACCGAGTCAGATAGGTCAGATCGGTTCGTTGTGGGAGAGACCATTTACGATCGCTATAAAATTCTAGAGTTAAGAACCGATAAAGAGCATTGTAAAATTTATTTAGCAGAAGACTTACATTTAGATTTATCAAGCTTACATTTAGATTTATCAGACTCACCACAGGTCCCTAAATGTTTGATTACACAGTTAAGTCATCATTCATCACACAAAAAACAAGAATTATTAGAAAGGGAAGCAAGAACCTTACATCAACTGCGTCAACACACACAAATTCCCCAACTATATGCTTATTTTCAAAATGATGAAAAAGAGAGTTATTTGATGAAAGAATATATTGAAGGAAACCCTTTAGAAGAACAAATAATTGAGGGACAACCTTGGTCAGAAGCAGAGGTGATTCACTTTTTAAGTGAAATGTTAGAAATTTTATCTTTTGTTCAGAAACGAAACGTCATTCACCGAAACATTAATCCGAATCATATTATTAGACGGAACTCAGATAAAAGCTTAGTTTTGGGTCATTTTAGTGAAATCAGTTATTATGTTGACGAAAATTATCGAGATCCTTCATTATTATATCTAACAAGGTTACAAGATTCTTTATTATATATTGCACCAGAACAAACCTTTGGTTTACCTATGTTTAGTAGCGATCTTTACAGTTTAGGAAAAATTGCTATACAAATGTTAACAGGAAAAAAATTAAGTAATATCAAGATTGCATATGATACCGCTAACATTGATTGGCATAATGGTATTCAAAACGAGTTGAAAGAATTTATTGATAAAATAGTTGAATATAACCCTAAAGAGCGTTATCCATCGGCCGAAAGCGCATTGAAAGAGTTTGAACAAACCTTTACTAAATGATCATTTTTGATAACAAATGTATTTAACCATTGGTAAAACCATTAAACATCGAGATAAACATACAGATAAAGATAATATCTATAAAATTCTCGAAGAATTAGGTAGTGGAGGGTATGGTAGCACTTATTTAGCTCATAGTCATAATTTGAATAGACAAGTTGTTATTAAACAGATTCAACCACACACAACAGAACCCAATGTAATTAGTCAATCTAAAGACATTTTTGAAAAAGAAGTTCTCAACCTTGAAAAATTGGGAAAACATGATCAAATTCCAGCATTATACGATCATTTTATTTTAGAAAATAATTTTTTCATTGTTCAAGAATTTATTGAAGGTTATAATTTAAACCAAGAAATAAAACCTGAGAATCATTGGTCAGAAAATCAAGTAATTAGATTTCTAATTGAAGTATTAGACATTTTGAATTTTGTCCATAAACAAGGAAGAATACACCAAGATATCAAACCATCTAATTTAATGAGAAGAAAATCGGATAAAAAAATTGTGTTAATTGATTTTGGTTCAGTTAAAGAACTGAGTGTACTATTTGAATATAATCAGGGTTTAATTAAACCAATGTTCCCTATCGGAACCCTAGGTTATATGTCTCCTGAGCAAAAAAATAGTTCTCCTAGATTTTGTAGTGATATTTATAGTGTGGGTATTGTTGCTATTCAAGCGATTACAGGTTTGGATGCTTTGTCTATTAGTAATTTAATTAATACTTCAAGTTTAAATTCTCTTTTAAAAGGATATGAAATTAGTCAAGATTTGATTTATATTTTAGCAAAAATGGTTGCTTTTCACTTTAACGATAGGGGACAATATGCCTCTACGTTCTTAGATTATGTAAAGCAATTAGAAAGCAAAAATCAATCATTAGAAGTATCAAAAAAAATATCATTGAGTGTAGGATTGACACTGGGAATTATTTTTTTAGCTGTGATAGCAGTGATTGGCTATTATTATCTTAAATATGACCCCATAGGAAAGGGAAAATTACTAAGTGTAGGAGAAGATTCAATATTACCAAATCCCCCTTGGCGAAAAAGCTTAGGAATTAAATCCATTCAAGCTAAAAATTACGAAGAAGCTATTAAACACTTTCAAAAATCTTTTAAGGAAGAAGTCCAAGATCCAGAAACATTAATTTATCTCAATAATGCCTTACTTGACTATTATAATAAAGATTATTATACCCTTGCTGTGACTATTCCCACCAATAAAAATCATCAAAAGGCCGATCTCCCTAAGTCTATTCTTAGAGGAGTTGCCCAAGCTCAAACCGAGATTAATTTAGGGCTGTTCAATAAATATGAACCCGAACTAAAAGATATATTAGGTAATAATTTTCGTGCCAAAAATGTGATTAATAATAAACTCGGATTAAAAATTGTAATTGCCAATGAAGGAAACCAAGAAACCCAAGCTCAAAAAGTTGCTAAATCTCTCATTAAACAGCCCATTTTAGGGGTCATTGGTTCTTGGACAAGTGACATGACAGTGGCAACAGTTGATATCTATGAAAAAAACAAATTAGTATCAATTTCTCCTGGTGCTACTACTGAGTACCTGACCAAAAATCCAAGCCCATTCTTCTTTAGAACAATTACTAATAGTTCTGTAAATTTCAAGCAAATAATAAAAGAATTAATCAGTAACAATAAAACAAAAGCAGTATTTTTTTACAATCCTAGTAGTGATTTTTCTAGTTCTGCCTGGGAATCATTTAAACAAGAATTTGAAGCAAAGGGTGGAACAATTATTCATGAAAATGCAAATATATCACCGGAATATGATTTATCTGCCCCTGATTTTGATCCCCAAAAATCCTTAGAAAAAATAAGCAATGAACCGGAATATGAAGCAGAAAAAACAGTCATTTTCTTGATTCCTGATGCTGAAGTTACGAATGCAACTCAGAATAGTATAAAGCTCATACAAGCTTTGTCCAGTAATAATCAAATTCCTCTGGTGGGTTTATGGAGTTTATATAAAGACGAACTGTTAAATATCAACAATAAAACAATATTATCAAAAATAATCTTAACTTCCTTTATCTACCCCTTTGACCCCAATTCTAAAAATAGAAATTTTAGTGCTAATTCTCAACAACTCTGGCGAGAAGAAAATCGTCCCATAACCACCACTATTACCCCAAGAACAGCAAGTGCTTATGATGCGACTCGTGGCTTTATTGAAGCATTAGAACAACAAAGTCAACCCAGACGTTTTCTCTTTTTTAACATTCCCCAGAGAGTCACTCGTCAAGGTATTCAAAAAACCTTGGCGGATCCTAATTTTCAAGCCCAAGGTTCAACCGCAACCATTGAATTTAATACACCAAAAAATGGCGATCGCAAAAATCCTCCTATTTCGCTTATTCATATTGTTAAATGTGGTAACCATTATGAGTTTATTCCCATTGAATTTGATGATCCCAAAGATGTCGGTTTACAGTGTCGTTAACCAGAAAGTCTTGGGAACTAATTTACTCAACAATTCTCACACGATGGGTAATCATCGTAATACCACCACTGCGAATTAAAATAGCAGAAAGCCAACGATTTTGAGGGGTATCTTCAGCCGGAACTCGTTTAAATAAACCGCCAGATTGTAATATTTCTAAGTCCATTTCCCCAGGTTCTAAATAGCGATCGCTCTCCACTTTTTCGCTCATGGCCATTCCTGCTAATAACTCATCACGCAAAGGTTCATTGACAATTACATCAAAATCAAAAGTTTCTCCCACTTTCACTGTTTCTGGAATATTAACAGTTACTTCGGGGGGAGCTTCTCCAGAGGTTAATTTTGTTTGTTCACTTAAAATGTCTTGGCGAATCAGTTGACTCCCTTGAAAGGTTTGACGGGATTTTATCGTTGTTTCTAGTTCTATATTTCTAGCTCTTTCTTGATGAGTTCCTCTGATGATTGTTTCTGTTTCAGCAATCCAATTACTACCACTTTTCTCCCAAGATAAAAGTGTCGTCTTATACTTTAAATTAGGATAATCTATCCAAAGTTTAGCTAAACTTTGGGTAAAGTCATCGAACATTAAGCCATCAGAGGTGACATACTGGTCACTATATAATGATTTCAGCCGTTCCATATCCTGACGATTGGCCGCAGCATCAATTTGCGTGATCACGGCTTTGAGTTCTACAGGAGCGGTCTCAGGACTTTCAGCACGGAGGCTGAAATGTGACCCTAGGCTTAATCCAAAACCAAGTATAACAGAGAGGAACCAACGGCGATACATCATTCGTCTACCCTTTATGAACTATCCTGATTCACTGTACAGGATTTCTGGTTTATTGTAACGAATATTTTGTTTTTATGGCACGTTTATTGATAGCAGCTAGTGGCACTGGGGGTCATGTTTTTCCCGCATTAGCGGTGGCCCAAAAGTTACCTGATGATGAAATTCAATGGTTGGGAACCTCGAACCGTTTGGAACAGAGTTTAGTGGGTGATAAATATCCTTTATATACGATTTCAGTTGAGGGTTTTCAAACTCGTTCTCCTCTTAAAAAACTCCAAATTTTATGGGGGTTAGTGGCTGCTATTTTTGAGGTCAAACAACTGATCAAAAAAGAAAAGATTGATCTGGTTTTTACTACTGGCGGCTATATTGCGAGTCCGACTATTTTAGCGGCTCGTCTCTCAGGAATTCCTGCCATTCTTCATGAATCTAATTATATTCCTGGAAAAGTTACTAAGTTATTAAGTCGTTTTTGTGATACCGTTGCTTTGGGATTTCAAGGCACAGCTAAATACTTACCTCAAACCAATACTAATTGGGTCAGTACACCCGTGCGATCGCAGTTTTACAGCCCTCAACCTTTGGAATTAAGTATTCCTAATCATGTGCCTTTAATTGTTGTTATTGGCGGTTCTCAAGGGGCTGTTTCTGTTAATCAATTGGTGCGTCAATGCGTTCCTAATTGGTTAGAAATAGGAGCTTATGTGGTACATTTAACGGGAAAAAATGATCCAGATGCTAACAGTTTTAAGCATCCTCAATACATTTCTTTACCTTTTTATGAAAATATTGCAGGATTATTACAAAGAGCTAATTTAGCGGTGAGTCGAGCCGGTTCAGGAACGTTAACAGAATTAGCCATTACGCAAACTCCTGCTATCTTAATTCCTTATCCCTTTGCCGCAGAAGATCACCAATCTTTTAATGCTAAAGTATTTGTTGATGCCGGGGCAGCTTACTGTTATCAACAAAAAGAATTAACAGAAAAACTGTTGACAGAAATTGTTGTAGATTTACTAAAAAATAAAGATAAACTGCAACAAATGCAGGAAAAAATGGCAAATTTGGCAGTTATAAGTAGTGCAGACAAATTAGCCCAATTAATCAAAGAAAAATCTTAACTTTTTGGGTATTTTTTAGGGTTTATTTTTCTCTACGACTGCCAAATAAATGGGTATAAACATACGTGAATTCACAGCCTAAAAAGAAAATTTGACAAGTAACAAATATCCATAATAAAAGAACCATAAAGCCCCCAATAATACCATAGGCTCTAAATTGTTCACCAATGCGAATTACCCCATTACTAACCAAACTTTGAAGGAGGGAAAATAAACTAACTGAAATTAAAGCCCCTATCCAAATATCTCCCCATTTAACTCTAGTTGCAGGAAGGGTTTTATATAAAACCATAACCACAGAAGTGAGCAGTAAAAATGTCACTCCTATTTGTAAGCTATTCCATAATAAAGCCTCATCAACCTTAAACCAAGTGACTAATTCTTCTACATTTTTGATGAGTCTTAAAATAATTTTTAAAGCAATATTAGAGAGTAAAGAAACTAAGAGTAAAGCGGTTGAACTCAGCACTAATAAAAAAGCAATAATTTGATTCTGAATAAAATTAATAATTTTCCCAATCCATCCAGTACGATTATATGGATTATGATACACTTTCCATATTTTATCAACGGCTCGACCCAATGCGCTAAAAATACGACTTGCGGTAATAAATAAGATGGAAAAACCGATAATTCCGGCTCCTAAACTACTTTCATTTAATTGAAGCAAGGTACTGCCCACAATACTGTAAGCTTCTATAGGTAATGTCCTTTTAGCAAAAAGTAAAATCTGAGCATACGCATTAGTATCAGGTCCAAAAATTGAGGCCGTAATACTCAAAATAACCAACAAAATAGGAAATAGAGAAAAGATAGCATAATAGGATAACGCTGCTCCCATTTCTAAGCAATCGTCTTGTTGCCATTTGATCAGAGTACGGGTCAATAACTGTACTATTTTAGAAGCAAAAATGCGGATTTGCACAAATTCAATCACGACCAATTCAATTTTATTAAGTAGGCGATCAACAATTAATTTAACAAAATGTTAGGAGAAGTCCCCACTCAGTATCTGAACAAAAATAAACGTTACTCGTGTTTGTTGAGCAGGGGAGGCAGAGGGAGCAGAGGGGGAGAGGAATTATGGCTTATTTACATTTCTTTGAATATTCTAGTGGTTTGCAGATAGACCCTAGGGATCGCAGTTTAACTATTGCGCTACAGTAACAGTTCTCAATATCTATAGCACTACGCATTAAGGGAGGGGACATTTTTGTTTTTCCGGTTATACAACCTGTTATAACAGGTTATATAAGTTGAGATTTAAATATGAGATAGTCAGAGGTTATTGTGCGATCTCGAAGAAAACAGCGAAGCGGTGCGCTTCAACTTCCGGGGAACAGGGAATGAGGAATGAATGCAAACATCTCCTAATCTATTTGCGTAAAGCTATGGCGATCGCAGTTTAACTATTGCGCTACAGGAACAGTTCTCAATATCTAGCGATCGCAGTTTAACTATTGCGCTACAGTAACAGTTCTCAATATCTAGCGATCGCAGTTTAACTATTGCGCTACAGTAACAGTTCTCAATATCTAGTGAACTAAACTATTAGCACATAAAATACCGGATGCTGCCACTGCGGGAACTCCAATCCCAGGTAAGGTACTATCTCCCACCCTATAGAGTCCTGAGATAGGAGTATAACAACTGGGAAACATCCCTTTTCCTGCGGCGATCGCAGGTCCATAGGTGCCTTGGTGACGACGCAAAAACCGACTATGGGTTAAGGGGGTTCCAATTAATTCTAAAACCACTCGTTGACGAATATCAGGAATTACTTTTTCTAAGGCCTTATATAAGGTTTGTGATCGCTGTTTTTTCTTGTTACTATAATCAGCATTTTTTTCCCATCCTTGGTATGGTTCTAAGGTGTAAGCATGGACTACATAGTGTCCTTCAGGGGCTAGATTTTTATCCCAGACTGACGGAATAGAAATCATACAGGTATTACCCGGAACCGTAATATCTTGATTACTATCATGAACCACCACATGATGACCCGTTAAATGTTCTAATCCTTCTGCTTTTATTCCTAAGTGAAGGTGCATAAAACTTTCTACTGTCGGAGTTTTTAATTGTTCTCTTCTATAGTTTCTCGGTAAATCTTTTTCTTCGATAAGATAATTATAAGTATCCCAAAGACTAGCATTAGAAATAACAATATTTGCGCTAACTACCTCTCCTTTTTTCAGTTTAATTCCTTTAACCGTTCCTGATTCTACGATAATTTTATCCACATGAGAACTTAAATATAATTCACCACCATATCGTTTTAAACCGTTAATCAAGGCATTAATAATGGCTTCGCTACCTCCGAGGGGATATTCTACCCCGACACGGGTTCTTTCTCCCAGCATAAAAGCAACTTCGGGAGCAACCGTTCCCTGAGCTTTCAACCCTGAGAGCAAGAAACATTCAAGATCAATTAAACGACGTACCCAAGGATCTTTTACAGTTTTATCCATGACATCTCCCACCGAACCTTTAATAATTCCTATCTGAAATAGAGTTTTAATTAAAGAGGGAAAATAATTAGTTATTAAAACAGATAATAATTGCCAATCTGACCTTAGATTAATAACTGGAATTTCTTTTAAACAATCATAGACTCCCAACATTTTTGATTCAAAATCGGCTAATTCTTTAGCCCCTTGTGGCGTAACTTTAGCCACAGCTTGACGATACTTTTCTAAACCACTATAAACAGGAAATGTACCCTCCGGAAAATGATAATGACCCAAGGGATCATAAGGAACCACTTCTAAGGATTCTCCGAGAGTATCTAAGACTTGTTTTAAAGGATTTAGACTAGGTTTTTCCTTTCCTAAACCACAATAAAAAGAAGGCCCAGAATCAAAGGTAAAGCCTTGACGAGTGAACGTATGAGCGGCCCCTCCAGGGATAGAATGACTCTCAAAAATGGCAACTTTTTTCCCATACTTCGCTAACAAACTTCCCGCCGTTAACCCACCAATCCCACTACCAATAATAACAACATCAAAATTCATTATTAGACAAGTTTTAGTAATTTATTTGAACAAGAAAAATGAGGGTAATTTTCTGTTTTCTACTACTTATTACCCCTTATCATTAACATTTGTTGCTTCCTAACCGTTTACTCACTAAGAAGATTTATCTTGAACTAAAGCCCGATATAAACCATACAAAACTGCCCCTAAAATTCCTACGACAATAATAGAAGTGACTAACTTTAAAATACCATTGAGAATAGATAACCCTGCCACAACAGCGACAATAGCGACTCCAACTTTAGCGGGAGTTTGTAACCCTTGATACCAGTTTCCTATACGGGCAACAACCCCTGGAGTTTCTTCGTTGGGGTCAAAAGGGCGAACTGGCCTCGTTTGACGGTTAATTTCTGCTTCAAGCTCCTGGAATTTTTCTTCTAGTTTTTCCTTATAGTCTTTTTTGTCGTTTAATGAAGATCCCATAGGTATACATATTCTATTCACTGACAATTAGTATTATAACGAAACACGGGATGTTCAAAACTCCTGTTTAAAAACAGGAGATATTGAACGAGGAGGTATTTTTAAATGCCGTGAATATGATACAATAGAAGGAGTCAGTATAAGAATGAGCAGCAAAACGTAATAAAACGGAATTAATGGTAATATCACGCCTGTCTTTTGGTTACTTCTCAGTTTGAGTGAGTTGAAGTCATAACGAATGAGGGGCATTCTGCTTCAAATTTATCTAAACTACTAAGGTTTCACTCTTAACCTTTGCTCCGCTTTTGCTCTGTCGATCCCTTTCCAAAAGCGAAGGAACATTATTAGCAACAATTTTCTACCAGTAAGGATGCCTCCCCTACTAAGGTGAAGAATTACCTCATAAGAGGCAACCTGCGAGACATCCTCTATATTTATCTTGCCAGCTATTCCCTTTCGCGTCAAGAAAGAACAACGGTGTCTGATTTATGGTATTTTACTGCCAAATGCTACT